>DATARD010000164.1:0-11321 GCA_036264355.1 Thermoanaerobaculia bacterium | reverse complement strand
CCGCCGCCGCCCTTCTCGCCTTTGCCCTTCTCATCTCCGCCCTGCTCGCCGCAGGATGTGCCGGCAATCCCTTGCGCCGTGACGACCCGCGCGATCAGGAGATCGCGGACCTGCGCGCCCGTATCCTCGAGCTGCAGCGCAAGGCGACGGTGAACGAGGTGGAGCTGGCCCGGCTGCGGCAGCAGGTGGCCGAGCTCGACACGGCGCGTGGAGGCGGTGTCCGCGCCACCCCGCCGCCGGTGCTGACCACCCCGCCGGCGGCGCCGGTTCGCCCCAGCAATCCCAGCACGAGCGCGGCGGCTCCGAGCCGCCCGTCGGCCGCCGCGCCGCACGTCCCGGCGCCCAAGCCGGCGCCGCTCACCAAGACGACCACGACGACGATCGAAGAGGCCGACATCGACGTGCCCCCCGCACCGGTGAAACCGGCCAAACCGGCACCAGCACCGCCCGCTCCCGTCAGCAAGGCGCCCGCGATGGCTGCTCCGGCGCCTTCGTCGGCGCGGCTGCCGCAAGGCGGCGCGGAGAGCGGTCCGGCGACCCAGGCTCTCTACGACCGTGGCTACACTCTCTTCCACCAGGGGCGCTATGTCGACGCGGAGGCGAGCTTCCAGCGCTTCCTCCAGGCCAACCCGACCAACGAGCTGGCCGACAACGCCGAGTACTGGATCGGCGAATGCCGGTACTCCCGCGGTGATCTGCGGGGAGCTCTCGCGGCTTTCCATGAGACCGTGCAGCGCTATCCGGAAGGCAACAAAGTGCCCGACGCGTTGCTCAAGGCCGGTCAATGCCTCGAAGCCCTGGGCAACACCGCAGAAGCCCGGGTGACCTATAAAGAGGTGATCCGGCGCTTCGCCGGCAGCGCCGCCGCCGCCGTGGCCGAAGAGCGCCAGGCCAAGCTACCGCAGTAAAACGTCTCAAGCGTTTCTTGAGCCTTGGGGGTGTAAAGCTTGACAAACGCTGGCAAAGTCTATACCTTAGCTCATAGCGAGTTTACTATACCTCCCGTTTCGGCGTTCAGGAGGCTCCTCATGAGAGTGCGGCTTTCCGGTTTCGTCCTCACTGCCCTTGCCCTGGCTGCTCCGTGCCTTCAAGCGTCGGACCGGCCGCCGCAGGATTTGCATCAAGTCGGGGACCACTGGACGGCGTGGAACCCTCCCCAGCCGCCTCCCAACGTCAAGACGCACGTCATCGTCAAGGGTGACACGCTGTGGGATCTGGCGAAGACCTACTACGGCAATCCCTATCTGTGGCCGCAGATCTGGGAGAAGAACCAGTACATCCTCGACGCCCACTGGATCTATCCCGGCGACGTCCTGGTGCTCGGTCCCGAGGTGGCGCCGGTGGATCATCTGGCCGCCAACGAGACGCCGGGAGGGGAGGAAACGCCCGGCGCGGTGCCGGCGGGCGGCGAGGAAGCCGCTCCCACGGCGCCCGTTCCCGGCGTGCTGACCCCGGCCGCGGCGGCGGGCTCGCCGGTGCCGCTGGGCTCGGAGGGTGACATCTATTGTTCCGGCTTCATCGCGCCGGACGACCAGGAATTCCCCTTCTCGATCGTCGGCACCGAGTACGAGAGGCTCGGCCCCAACCTCGACGTCGGGATCAAGAGCGAGATCCAGACCAGCTATGGGCGGGTCGGCACCATCAAGGTCGACCTCTCGACGGGCGACATCATCTATGTCGACGGCGGCAAGGCCCGCGGCCTCTCTCCCGGCTCCGTGTTCACGGTGGTGAGCCGCGAGCAGCGCGTGGTCAACCCCTATACCAAGAAGGCGATCGGCCGCTTCTACCACTACGTGGGCCGGGTGCGCGTGCTGTCGGTGCAGGAGACCACCGCCATCGCCGAGATCATCCAATCCTGTGACCCGGTGCACGTGGGCGCGCTGCTGCAACCGTTCGAGCCGGAGCCCGTGCCCCTCGGCCGGCCGAGCGCCATGCGGCCGGCGAACTACCCGACGACCGCGGAGAAGCTGCGCGACTCCCCGATGATCGTCCTCTCGCAGGACGAGGTCATCACCCTGGGCGAGGACCACGTCGTCTACATCGACCGCGGCGCCGACAAGGACGTGACGCCGGGTGACATCTTCACGATCTACCGGCCGAACCGCGAGGGGATGCCGCCGATCGTCATCGGCGAGCTGGCCATCCTGTCGGTCCACAAGACTTCGTCGGTGGGCAAGATCATCCAGTCGCGATATCCGGTCTACGTCGGGGACCTGCTCGATCCGAAGTGAAGCGGCCGTGGCCCTGTGGTACTCTGGAGCTTTGCCGGTCTACCGAGGAACAACCTTCTTGGCCGAACAGAACCTCAACGGACGTCTGTACCAGATCGTCGACGAGCTTGTCCGCAGAGGCCTGACCTTGGAGCAGGCCCGCCGGGAGTTCGAAAAGCAGTTCATCGTCGCGTCCCTCAAATCCAACCGCGGAAACTTCTGCCGCTCGGCGAAGTCCCTCGGCGTGCATCGCAACACCTTGCGCAACAAGGTCTCCGATCTCGGCATCCTGGTCGAGGACTACGACGACCTTCCTGGCCGCAGACCTCTGCGCCGCAAGCTGGTCCCTCCCGAGCCCTGACCCCCCATTTCGGAGCCGCCTCTGGCACGGTTTCTGCAGTAGACCGTGGCAGCATTCCTGCATAGGAATTGGGCATTGTTTCGCCCGCCATCCACGCGCGATGTGGATGGCTTCTGCTGCTTCGACCAGATCCGCGACCTTGAGCCGTTCGTGTTGGGCTCCGTCGTCAGGAAGCGGATTCAGCAAGAGGGTTTGGCCGAATGAAGCACCGAAGGCTGAAGGTTCCGTTCAAAGCTCTTTCCACCATCTTGTTTCTGGCGTTCGCGATCCAGCCGGCGCCTTCCGATCCTGCGGTCACCGATCTTCGGCAGATGCACGTCGACGATCGCGTCCAGATCCAGGAGCTCGCCGACTGGGCCGCCGGCCCCCGGCGCTTCCAGCTCTTTTCCCACGGCGCATCGACCGAGCAACAGCGCCGCTTTCTGCGCGACCTGCCCTATGGTCCGGCCATGGCCCTGGCGGCCGAGCGGCACCGCGTCGACGGTCTCCTGGTGGCTGCTATCGTGGAGACCGAATCGGGTTTCGTGTCCAGCCGGATCTCACCCCAGGGCGCCGTTGGCCTCATGCAAATTTTACCTTCCACGGCGGAGGACTACGGCGCCAACAAGGACCTTCTCGACCCCCGCGTCAATCTCGACGTCGGGAGCCGCTATCTTGGCGAGCTGATCACGGATTTCAAAGGAGATCTGGAGCTGGCGGTGGCCGCCTACAACGCAGGGCCCGGCACGGTGGAGCGCTATGGCGGCGTGCCGCCTTACCGGGAGACGAAGGACTACGTGAAGAGGGTGCTGACCCTCTACGGTGAGCATCACCAGACGGCGGGCGGGAGAAACAGCTCGTTCCTGCTGCCGAGCGACCGCTTCGGCGGCTGATCCACCGGCAATGCCATTCGGGCACGCGGGAGCGCCGGACCGGCGCTCCCCCGGCATCCCGGCTACCGGGGGTCGACCTTGCCTTCTTCGTATCCTTCCGGCTCCTCGCCAGCCCGCATCCCCTTGCGGAAATTGCGGATCCCTTCGCCCAGGCCCTTGCCGATCTGGGGAAGGCGGCTGCCGCCGAACAACAGGATGATGATGAGAAAGATGATGATAAGCTCTGGAACACCGAGGGACATAACGAATCTCCCGGAGCGATAGCTCCGCTCCTTGATGACCTCCGTACGGGAGGTCGTGCCCAGTGTAACAGAATCAGGAGGCCGCAGATCCAGCGACCGCGGGCTCCAGAATCTGGCGCCAAAGACAGCCCAAAGTGCCGGCAAACGCTTCCCCTTCAGGGATTCGCGACAAATGGTTCAGACAGCGCCCCAGGGTCGGTCGCACCAGCGGCAGGTGGCGGTCGGAGCCGCGGAGCGCGAAGGCGGTATAGGTGCCCACCGCCTTCAGCGTGCGCTGCGCCGCGGCGCGGTGATACTCGACGCGGTCCGTGGTGCCGAGGAGATCCTCCTCGACGTCCGGGGGTGGGAACAGCGTGTCGTTGAGCAGCGAGGCGAGGTCGTACGCCGCCGGGCCGAGGCGGAGGTCCTGGTGGTCCAGCACCGCGATGCCGCCCCGGTCGTCCACCGGCATGAGATTGCGGCTCATGAAATCCCGGTGACAGGGCACGAGAGGGCCGGCGCCCAGCCGGGCACAGAGATCGTCGAGCAGGGTGCGGAGCGCCGCGGTCGCGGTCGCATCGCCGGTCAGCCCCTGCGGCACCAGGAAGAGGTCCCAGGTCTGCTTCAGCTCGCGGCGCAGCAGCTCGGTGCCCAGGGGCGGGTTGAGGCCCGCCACTTCGGCGGCGGGGAGCTCGGCGATCCGTTTCCCCAACCGGCGGGCGCGCTCGAAATAGAGGCGGAGCTCACTCCACGGCCGCCCCTTCCAGTCGGCGAGGGTCTGCGGGCCGAGATCTTCGAGCAGCATGAAGCCGGCGGCGCAGTCGCTGGCCAGGACGCGCGGCGCCGGCACGTCCGCACCGGCGAGGAGCTCGGTCGTGCGCAGGAACCGCGGGCAGACCGAGCGCACCTCGGCCGGATAGGTCGCCAGGATGGCTGTGCCGCCGTCCGCAAACCGAACCCGGGCGTAGCGGCGCTGCGAGATGTCGCCGGGGAGCGCCAGGACCTCCAGCGCCGGCCGGCCGAGGGCGGCGAGCCATGCCGTGATCTCGGAGGCGTCGGGGGATTCAGGGATGGGGCGGCTCATCGGCGGTCCTCCTGGACAGGGCTCGAAAAGGTCCGGGGAGGGCTGAGACTACCACTGTCCGGGGCCGATGGAATGTCGCCGGGGCAAGGATTTGTTGCAGCCCTCGTCGGTTTGACACCCCGGCGGACGCGAGTGATAATCCGGCCGTCGGGCCCCAGGACAGGCCGGAAGGGACTTTTACTCTGGACGACAGGCTCCATCAGATGCTCCGCGACCTCCGCCGAGCGCTCTCCGAGGCGATCTCTGAATCGTCCGAGGTGAGCCTTACGTTGCGGCGAATTCGCGAAGAGGGGTACACCCTCTATCTGCTGGTGGACTGCAAGCGCGACCGGCTCGATCGGCTCGATCGGAGTGACCGGCTCGATCGGCTTGATCGGGAAATTGGTGACGAGCTCCTTCCCGTCGCGGCACCCCGGCGCGCCGGCGAGCCCGTTTTCCAGATCAACGGCCAGGACCTGTCGTTTCTGCGCTCGATCGGCATCGATCCCACCCGGCAGCTCCGCCGCCGCCGCCCGGTCCACGACCCAAGCCTCTGATCCGAGGGCCTTGCCGGCCCGTTTCCCATGAGCCAGATTGTCAACGCAGCACCCGCTCGCATCGACCTGCTCGGTCTCTCCCGGCCGCAGCTCGCCGCCGCGTTGGCGCCGGTCCTCGACCGCCCGTTCCGGATCGAGCAGATCTGGCAGGCGCTCTACAAGCGCGGGGTCGCTGACTTCGCCGGCATGACGGACCTCAGCCGGGAGCTGCGCGAACGCCTCGGCGCCCACTACTGCATCGGCCTGCCGGAGATCGCCGAGCGCCGGCAGGCGGGCGACAGCACCTGCAAGTATCTCTTTCGCCTGCACGACGCCGCCACCATCGAGGCGGTCGACATCCCCGACGGCAGCCGCCGCACCTTCTGTCTGTCGAGCCAGGCCGGCTGCGCGCTGGCCTGCTCGTTCTGCGTCACCGGCTACTGGGGCGCCGGGCGCAACCTGACCGCCGGCGAGATCGTCGCGCAGGTGCTGGCCATCCGCGCCGATCAGAGTCTGCCCGCCGAAGGGTTGAACCTCGTGTTCATGGGGATGGGGGAGCCGCTGCTCAACCTGGACAATCTGGAAGCCGCCTTGTCGATCCTCACCGAATCGATCTCGCCGCACCGCATCACGGTGTCGACGGTCGGTATCCTGCCGGGCCTCGAGGCCATGGCGCGCTGGGAAAGGCGGCCCAATCTGGCGATCTCCCTCCACGCGCCGGACGAGGACCGCCGCACCGAGGTGATGCCGATCAATCGCACCTATCCGCTCGCCGACCTGCTGCCGGCGCTACGCCGTTTCCCGCTCGAAAAAGGGCGGAAGATCACCTTCGAGTACGTCCTCATCCGCGACTTCAACGACGCCCCCCGCGACGCCGACCTGCTGGTCCGGCTGCTCAACGGCATCCGCGCCAAGGTGAACCTGATCCCGATCAATCCGGACCCGGTGCTGGGAGCGGCCATGGTGCCGCCCGACGACGAACGCGTCGAGCGCTTCCGCGACCGCCTGCGGCAGAAGGGGATGGTCGCCACCGTGCGCCACCGCCGCGGCGACGACGTCAGCGCCGCCTGCGGCCAGCTCCGCGCCTTCGGCCGTGATCCGCGCGGCGTGTTAGCGCGAGCCGCCGCCGGGACCCGCCGCTAGAGTCTCCCGCCAGATGAAGGCATGGTTGCGGCCCGCCCGCGCGCCTTCCCGCCGATAGCTCCACAATCTCTCCGTGTCGCACTGCGTACACCCCGGCACACAGACGACCTCGCCGACTCCGGCGGCGGTGAGTTGGTGCCGCACTGCCGCGTGGAGATCGAGATGCGGTTTCTGCCCCGGACCGCGGGACTGCACGACCAAGGGATCGCTCGCCGCGGCGACCTGCTCGGCGACCTCGGGGCCGACCTCGTAGCAGCAGGCGCCGATCGCCGGCCCGACCCAGGCGGTCCACTGGGCGAGGTCGGTCCGGCTCGCGAGAGTGGCTGGGATGACGCCTCCGGCGATCCCGCGCCAGCCCGCGTGCACGGCGGCGAGGCCGTCCGGTCCGGCGAGGAGGACCGGGACGCAATCGGCGGTGACGACGCAGAGAGCCAGCCCTTCGCTTGCGGAGATCAGCGCGTCTCCTTCTCCCTGAAGACCTGGAGCCGCAGCCGGTAGTACCTGGGCGGAATGGATCTGCTTTGCCCAGGCGACCTGCGGAGCCGCGGGATCGATGCGCCGCAGGACCGCGTCCCGCTCGCCGGCAGGACCGCGGCCGGTGAAGAGGACTTCGACGTCGCCGCGGCGTTCCTTCCAAACCCAGGTATCGCCGACCCGGATCACCGCCGCCTCCGCCGGGCCTTGATCAGCGGCTCCACCTCGTGGGCGACCGCCGCGGCGAGGCGTTCGTAGCCTTGCGCGTTGGGATGGATCTCGTCGCTCTTGAGCGCCGGATCGAGCAGGATGTCGTGCAGTGTGTCCTCGACGATCGGCACCTTCATCTCCTTGGCCAGCCGACCGTAAATCTCGCCGTACTTGCTGCCGAACGGAACCCGGAATTCGACCAGCACCGGCACTACGCGCGCGGCGATCAGGCGGCGCAGGATCGACCGCAGGGCCGCTTCGGTCCGCTCCGGCGGCACCTGTTGCAGGAAGTCGTTGCCGCCCAGCTCGACGATCACCAGCCATGGATCGGCGGCGAGGACGTCGTCGATCCGCGCGAGACCCTGCTCGGCGGTATCGCCCGAGACTCCGGCATTGATCACTTCCTTGCCCAGACGGGCGGCGAGGAGATCCGGGTACGGCACTCCGGGCGCGGCACCGACGCCGGCCGTGATCGAGTCGCCCAGGCAGACGATGGTCTTTCCCGGCGAATCGAGGTTCGGAGCCTTGGGGCCGCAGCCTGCGAATCCCAGGCAGAGAGCGGACAGGGTGACGAGGACGGTTCGGCGCACGCTGCACATTCTATGCGGTAGACTTACCGGCGCATGGCCCACGACGACTATGAAGCGGTCATCGGGCTCGAAGTCCATGTCCAGCTTCTCACCCAGACGAAGATGTTCTGCCGGTGCCCGAACCGTTTCGGCGCGCCTCCGAACACCCTCGTCTGCCCGGTCTGCCTCGGTTATCCCGGCGCGTTGCCGGTGCCGAACCGGCATGCGGTCGATCTGGCGGTGAAGCTCGCCGCGGCCCTCGGCTGTACCCTCCGCGAGCAGTCGATCTTCGCGCGCAAGAACTACTTCTATCCCGATCTGCCCAAGGGCTATCAGATCAGCCAGTACGACCGCCCGCTGGCCGAGGATGGATTGCTCCCTCTCACGCTGCAGGACAAGGGAGTGCGGATCGAACGGCTGCATCTCGAAGAGGACGCCGGCAAGCTGCTGCACGAGGCGCCCGGCGGCGGCGCGCTGCCGGGGCAGAGCCTGGTGGACTACAACCGCTGCGGCGTGCCGTTGGTGGAGATCGTTTCACGGCCCGACATGTCGACCGCCGCCGAGGCGCAGGACTATCTCCAGACGCTCCACCAGGTCCTTCTGTATACCGAGACCAGCGACGGCACCATGGAGGAGGGGAGCCTGCGCTGCGACGCCAACGTCTCGGTGCGCCGCCGCGGCGAGGCGCGCCTGGGCACCAAGAGCGAGGTCAAGAACCTCAACTCCTTCCGCAACGTCGGCCGCGCCATCGAATTCGAGATCGGCCGCCAGATCGGCCTGCTCGACTCCGGCGGCCGGGTGGCGCAGGAGACCCGGAGCTTCGACGCCAACGCCGGCGTCACCCGGCTCCTGCGCAGCAAGGAAGAGGCGCACGACTACTGCTACTTCCCGGAGCCCGACCTGCCGCCCCTGGTGGTCACAGCCGAGCGGGCCGCCCGGTTGCGCGGCGAGCTCCCCGAGCTGCCCTGGCAGCGGCGCTCCCGGTTCGTCGAGCAGTACGGTCTGCCGGTGGCCGACGCCCTCGTCCTCACCGGCGCGCGGGAGCTTGCCGACTACTATGAGGAGGCTGTCGCGGGGCTGCCCGCCAATCCCAAGGGGATCGCCAACTGGGTGATGACCGAGGTGCTGCGCGAGCTGAAGGAACGCAAGGTGACGATTTCCGAGAGCAGGGATGCCCTGCCGCCGGCTCGTCTCGCCGCGTTGGTCGGCCTGGTGGATGCCGGCAAGCTTTCGAGCGGCGCCGCCAAGGAAGTGTTCGCCGCGGTCTGGACCTCCGGCGAGGAGCCTGCCGCGGCGATGGACCGCCTCGGTCTCGGCCAGGTGAGCGACACGTCGCAGATCGAGGCCTGGGTCGAGGAGGTGGTCCGCGACCACCCGGACCAGGTGGCTCAATATCGTGCCGGCAGAGCGCAGCTCCTCGGCTTCCTGGTCGGCCAGGTGATGAAGCGCTCCGCCGGGCGCGCGGAGCCGAAGTCCGTGCAGCAGCTCCTGCGGCAGGCGCTCGAGCGCGCGACGGCGCCGAGCTTGTGATCCATTTCTTTCAAGTGACCAAGCGCTATCCGGGAGGGCAGACCGCTCTCGACCGGGTGAGCTTCGAGATCGCCCGCGGCCAGTTCGTCTTCCTCACCGGCGCGAGCGGCGCCGGCAAGACGTCGCTGCTCCGCCTGATCTTCCGCGAGGACGTGCCCAACGAGGGGCAGATCCTGGTCAACGGCCGCAACGTCTCATCGATCCCGCCGAGCAAGATCCCCTACCTGCGGCGGACGATCGGCGTCGTCTTCCAGGACTTCCGGCTGATCCCCAGAAAGACGGTGTTCGAGAACGTCACCTACCTGCCGCGCATCCTCGGCACCGACGGCAAAGCCCAGAAGAAGCTGGCTTACACCGCCTTGCGCCGGGTCGGTCTGGCGCATCGCGGCAACGCCTTTCCGTTGGAGCTGTCGGGTGGTGAGCAGCAGCGCGTCGCCATAGCGCGGGCGCTGATCAACGAGCCCGAGATCCTGATCGCCGACGAGCCGACCGGCAACCTCGACCCGGATCTGTCGTGGGAGATTCTCCGCCTCTTTCTGGAGGTCAACCTGCGCGGCACCACCGTGCTGCTCGCCACCCACGACCGCGACATGATCCAGCGCGTCGGCCGGCGGGTGCTCACCCTCGACGCCGGCCGCCTGGTCAACGACCAGGAGATCGCGGGCAGCGATCCGCCGCCCCTGGAAGCGCCTCCCCCAACCGCGGAGACCACCGCGGAGACGGCCGCCGAGACCGCTGAGCCGGAGACGCCGTGAGCCTGCTCAAAGCGCTGCAATATTTTCTCCGCGAGGCGCTGGTCAACCTCGTGCGTGGCTGGAAGGTCAGCCTGCTCGCGATCCTGACCATCACCGTCAGCCTGCTGGTGGGCGGTGCCTTTCTCCTGGTGAGCCGCAATCTCCTCGCCTCGGTGGAGCGCTGGCGTGGCGAGACCCGGGTGGTCCTCTATCTGCAGCCCGCAGCTTCGCCCGATGTATTGCGCCGTCTGGCCGCGGAGGCGGGCCGCGCCCCGTGGGTCGCGGCGGCGGAGGCGGTCAGCGCGGAAACGGCGCGCCGCCGGTTCCAGGAGTCGTTTCCCAGTCTCTCCGACCTGGTGGAGGGGCTGGGCGACGAGCCTCTCCCCGCGTCGATCGAGGTCGCGCTCCGCGATCCGGGCCGCCGGCCGCCCGAGCTGCGCGCCTGGCTGGACACCTGGCGCCGCCGTCCCGAGGTGTCCATGGTGGACGACGACCTTGAGTGGCTGCGCCAGATCGAGACCGTGGCAACTCTGCTGCGCGGGGTCGGAATCGCGCTGGCCGGAGGGCTCCTCGCGGCGGCCATCTTCACCACCGCCAGCGTGATCCGGCTCACCGCCTATCTGCATCACGACGAGATCGCCGTCCTGCGGCTGGTGGGAGCCACCGAGTTCTACATCCGCGGACCGTTTTACGCCGAAGGCTTCGTCCAGGGGCTCGCCGGAGGCGCCGTCGCGAGCGCCGCCCTGTGGGCCGCCTACACCCTGCTGCGCCTGCGCCAGCCGAATTCGCTCGTCGAGTCTCTCCTCGCGGCGCAGTTCCTGAGTAGTGCTCAGATCGCCTTTCTCGTCCTTCTCGGCGGCGCGGCAGGTCTCACCGGCGCTGTGATGTCGCTGCGGCGAGAAGCCCTGTAACAAGCGAAAGGCCCCGCCGGGAGGCGGGGCCTTTGAGGGTAGCGGCGTGCGGTGCACGCCGCGGAGTAGGTGGGCGTCTACTGGCCGGTGAGGATCACCACAGCGCGGCGATCATCCGCCGCGTTGCCCGTGGATTCCGCGGAGCCGCGGCCTTCGGTCGTGATGCGGCTCGGATCGATGCCGTGCCGGGTGACCAGGTAGTTCTTGACGGCCTGGGCGCGCTGCTCGCTGAGCCTCTGGGCGGCCTTGGCGTTGGAGCTTGCCGAGTCATACCCGATGACCTGGGCGCGCAGCGAAGGATCCTGCTTCATCTGGAGAGCGACCTCGTCGAGCTTCGCCTTGGCGATGTTCGACAGGCGGGCGCTACCCGGGGTGAAGTTGACCGTCACCCGCTCTTCCGGCTTCGGAGCCGGGGCCGGCGGAGGTGGCGGCGGAGCCTCGGGGGCTGGCGGGGGTGGCGGCGGCGGCTCGGGAGCCGGCGGCGGCG
>DATARD010000108.1:0-21508 GCA_036264355.1 Thermoanaerobaculia bacterium | reverse complement strand
CGACCAGAGAGTCCAGTAGATCTCGGCCGCGTGGCTCCAATCCTGGATGGTCTCCAGATAGCGCCCCTGGATGAGCAGCCGCTCCTCCTGCGACAGGCCGGCCGCGAGGTCGTTGGCCGCCTTCGCCTCGTCGCGCGCCTTGCCGTCGTATCCCAGCGCGGACCACGCGGCGGAGAGACCGGAGTGGGCGAGCGCGCTGTTGGGATCGGCCGACACGGCCTGGACGAGCAGATCGCGCGCGCCGACGGGATCGAACGAGCGCAGCTTGTTGACCCCTTCGGAGTAGAGGCGCGTCGCCTCCGTGTTCGCCGGCAACGCTGCCCTGACCTCTTTCGCCTCTCCCTCCTCGTCGACCTTCAGCTCGCGGCGCAACCGCTTGCCGATCCGCGACACGAGATCGAAGAGCTGCGCCTCGGTTCCGGTCTCCGCCACCGTGGCGGTGGTCTCGCCCCGGGAGGCGTCCTGAAGCCGAAGGTCGAGCCGGATCTGCCGCCCGGACGGTCCGTCGATCGTCGTGTAGGAGCCGAGGACCACCGCGTCGGTGCCGAGTTGGGCGCGCAGCCGCGCCAGGGTGTCCCGTGCCAGGCTGTCGACGTTGCCGAGGCCGAGCTCCAGCTTGGTCCGGGCGACGTTCTCGCCAGCGATGACGCGCAGCTTGCCGCCCGTCCCGAGCTCGGTCGAGAGCATCTCGGCGAGGCCGCTCGAGAGCCACTCCGTGCCCGGCGTGCCGGAGAGATTCTTGAAGCCGAGAACGGCCACCGCCCGCCGCGGCGTGATCCGTTCGGTGAGCAGGGCGAGCCGCCGTTCGGGCTCCATCTGCCGCGTCCGCCATTGGCTGTAGCGGAGCCATCCCACCCCCAGAGAGACCAGCACGAGCGCGGCGAGGCACGCGGTCTGGACGCCGCGCCGTTGCCGGAAAGCCCGGCGTTCCTGAGAGCGGCCGGTTTGCGGTTGCGTTGCGGGAGCCGCTGCCGGAGACACCGGGGGGACCTGTGCCGGCCGGCGATTTTCGGGCGCCGTGTCGCGGGAGATCGCGTCGATCGCTGCGATCGCGGCGGGTGCGGTGGCGAAGCGCGCCGACGGCTCGCGGGCGAGACAACGGAGAATGGCCGCCTCCCACCGCTGGTCCAGCCCGGGGACCTGGGCCCGGGGTGACGGGGGAGGTTGCTGGAGCCGCTTGACGGCGGTGGACAGCGCCGTGTCGCCGAGAAAGGGCACCGTGCCGGTCAGCATTTCGTAGAGGACGATGCCGAAGGCGTAGACGTCGACGGCCGGAGTGATCTCCTTCCCCTCAACCTGCTCGGGAGCGAGGTAGGCCGGCGTGCCGACGACTCCGGCCGAGGTGAGCGCGAGCCCCTGTTGGTCTTCGCTCCCGCTCTCCAGGCGGGCGAGGCCGAAATCGGTGACCACGGCGCGCAGAGTGCCGCGCCCTTCCACCAGCATGACGTTTCCCGGCTTGAGGTCGCGATGCACGACGCCGACCTGGTGCGCCGCGTGCAGCGCGTCGGCGACCTGCCGGGCGATCGGCAGCGCCTCGGCGGGTTGCAGCGAACCGCCGCGCCGCAGCCGTTCGGCAAGGGTCTCGCCGACCAGCAGCTCCATGGTAAGGAAGATGACGCCGGAGCTCGCGTCTCCGTCCGGGCGGTGGTGGGAGACGTCGAAGATCCGGCAGACGTTGGGATGGGTGACTTTCCGGGCGAGCTGGATCTCCCGCCTGAAACGCTCGACGGCGAGCGCATCGCCGGCCCCCTCGGAACGCACGGTCTTGAGGGCGATCCGTTCCCGCAGCTCGAGGTCGTCCGCCTCATAGACCTCACCCATGCCGCCGCGGGCGATGAAGCGCGCCACCCGGTAGCGCTGGGCGATCATGTCGCCTGCCGTGAACGTGGGGTGCTCGGCCTGCCGCCTGGTGGGATTCACGGTGGTGAGGCCGTCGCGGCTCGGCAGCGGGCTGGTCGCCTCGTCGGGGCCTGTCCGCACGGCCGGCACCGGCATGCCGATCAGCGTCGGCGGCTCGGCGCTCAGCGAATGCTGGGTCGCCTCGGTTCCCGGGCGGCGCACGGCGAAGACCATCCGGCAGGAGTAGCACTGGATGCGCAGGCGTGCCGGCATGTCCGGCGCGAGGGCGAAGCGCAGCTTCTGGCCGCACCCCGGGCAGGTGACGGTAAACGACGAGGCGGTAGCCGTGGGCTGGCTCATGATGGAAACGGCGGCGCGGGCCGTGCTTCTCCGGGATCAAGAAGGATCTATCCTGCATTCTATCCGAAGAGCGGGCCCCCGACCTGGTCCACGGCATGTTTTTCCGCTTGCCCGGCGCGGGTGGCTTCTGTCAGGATGGCACCCGCGCCGGACCGGCGGCACCCCAATCAAGGAGCTCGACGATGCAGACGATGCAGATGATGCAGAGGACACGGCCTTTTCTCTGGACTTTGTGGATCTCCACGCTGCTCGCTTGCTGCGCTCTGGCGGCTCCTCTGCGGGCGGCGGGAGATGAGTCGATCACCCCGGCGCCGCCGCGCGCGGAGGGAGACGGACCCTACGATCGCCTGATCCTGCGCGGCGTCACGGTCATCGACGGCACCGGTGCGCCGCCCGTCGGGCCGGTTGACGTGATCATCCAGAAGAATCGCATCGCCGACATCGTCCCGGTGGGAAGCCCCGGCCTGCCGATCGATCCGGCCGGACGGCCGAAAGCCGGGCCGGCGGACAAGGAGATGGATCTTCAGGGCATGTACGTTCTGCCCGGCTTCATCGACATGCACGGCCACATCGGCGGCAAGGATCAGGGCACGCCGGCGGAGTACGTCTTCAAGCTGTGGATGGGGCACGGGATCACGACGGTCCGCGACCCCGGCAGCGGCAACGGTCTCCCCTGGGTCCTCGATGAGAAGGCGAAGAGCGCCCGCGACGAGATCACGGCGCCGCGCATCCAGGCCTATGTCTTCTTCGGCCAGGGGTGGGACAAGCCGGTGACGACACCCGAGCAGGCGCGCAAATGGGTCGACGAGGTGGCGGCCCAGGGCGCGAACGGCGTCAAGTTTTTCGGCAATCCGCCGGAGATCATGAAGGCAGCGCTCGAGGAGACGAAGAAGAAGGGGCTGCGCTCCGCCTGCCATCACTCCCAGACCTATGTGGCGCGTGACAACGCCCTCACCTCGGCACGCTGGGGGCTGACCAGCATGGAGCACTGGTATGGGCTGCCGGAAGCCCTGTTCACCGACCGCACGATCCAGGACTATCCGACGAGCTACAACTATGGAGACGAGTCGCACCGCTTCGGCGAGGCGGGCCGCCTCTGGCGCCAGGCCGCGCCGCGGGGCTCGGAGCGCTGGAACCAGGTGATCGACGAGATGATCAAGCTCGACTTCACCATCGACCCGACGCTCACCATCTATGAGGCGAGCCGCGACCTGATGCGGGCGCGCCGGGCGGAATGGCACGAGGAGTACACCCTGCCGTCGCTGTGGGATTTCTACAGCCCCAGCCGCAAGTCGCACGGCTCGTACTGGTATCACTGGAGCACGCAGGACGAGATTGACTGGAAGCAGAACTATCGCATCTGGATGTCGTTCCTGGAGGATTTCAAGAACCGCGGTGGGCGGGTGACCACCGGCTCGGACAGCGGCTACATCTACAAGCTCTATGGCTTCGACTACATCCGCGAATTCGAGCTGCTCCAGGAAGCCGGATTCCATCCGCTGGAAGTGATCCGCTCCGCCACCCTGTATGGCGCGCAGGCGCTGGGGCTCGACAAGGAGATCGGCTCGGTGGAACCGGGCAAGCTCGCCGACCTGGTGGTCGTGGCGGAGAACCCGCTCGACGACTTCAAGGTCCTTTACGGCACAGGCACGATCCGGGTCACTCCGGACAACAAGGTGGTGCGCACCACCGGCATCCGCTACACGATCAAGGACGGCATCGTCTACGACTCCAAGAAGCTCCTCGCCGACGTGCGGAAGATGGTCCGCGACGCCAAGGAGAAGGCCGGCCGGCCGGTTCTGCTGCAGCCCGGGGTGAGCAGCCCAGGGCTCTAGCTCACTGGTAGGCCATCTCCGGGTAGAGCAGGCGGAGGGCCAGGAGCTGGAAAGGCGCGTAGATGGGCCCGAAGACCTGCCAGGCCACCAGCAGCCCGAGGAGTGAGAACATCGGCTGGTGCAGCAGGGCGTGATAGCGCCGGGCGGTGCCGTCGCTCATGAACATCGGCAGGACCGCGCTGCCGTCGAGCGGCGGCAGTGGCAGCAGGTTGAACAGGAAGAGGATGAGGTTGAGGGAGAAGAGGATCGACAGCGGCGCGACGAGGCTGTCGGCCCAGGGCACGGCGGCAGACGTCATCTCCGTGAACTGGACGGTCTCCGGAGCGTGGAAGACGCCGGTGGCCATGCCCAGCCGGATCAGGAGACCGGCGGTCAGGACGAGGATCAGGTTGCCCGCCGGGCCGGCGAGGGCCATCACCGCGGCCCGCCGCGGGTAGCGGTGAGCCCAGGTGGGATCATACGGGGCGCTGGCCCAGCCCATCATCCAGCCGCGGGTGGCGAAGGTGATCAGCGGCACGAGGATCATCCCGACCGGCTCGCGCCGGATGTGCGGCCAAGGGTTCAGCGTCACCTGGCCGCCTTCATACGCGGTCGAGTCGCCCAGCCGGTAGGCGGCGAATGCGTGTCCAGCCTCGTGGAGAGTGGTCGAGAACAGGAAGACCACGAACCAGGTGAAACCCAGGACGATCTGATCGACAGCCACGAGAGGGCTCAGGCGCGGCTGAGGTACTTGTTCTCGCGGGTGTCGATCAGGATCTTGGTGCCCGGCTCGATGAACGGCGGCACCTGGACCACCAGCCCGGTCTCCATCTTGGCCGGCTTGTAGGAGGCGCTCGCGGTGGCCCCTTTCATGCTCGGCTCCGTATCCACGACTTCGAGGCTCACCGTGTTGGGGAGCTCGATGCCCACCGGCCGCTCGTCGTAGAAGTCGACCGAGATGACCGTGTTGGGGAGCAGATAGAGCATCGTGTCCCCGAGGGTCTCATCGTCCATGGAAACCTGCTCGTAGGTCTCCTGGTTCATGAAGTGATGGCCCGAGGGGTCGGAGTAGAGATATTCCATTTGGTGCGTTTCGAGGATCGCCCGCTCCACCTTTTCGGTGGAGCCGAAGCGGTGCTCGAAGCTGTTGCCGGAGCGCAGGTTGCGCATCTTGGCCTGGACGAAGCCACGCCAGTTTCCCGGCGTGACGTGGTGGACGTTCATGATGCGGCAGATCTCCCCTTCGAAGAGGATACACATGCCGGCGCGCATCTGAGTGGCTTGAATCAAGGTTTCATTCTCCCGTCAAAGAATCTGGGCCGGCATTTCGGGCTCGAGCTTACTCGTGCTCCTCCTGCCGGTGTTTCTGGTACTCGGCGATGAGCTTCTCCTGCACCGGCCGCGGGACCTCTTCGTAGTGCGAAAACTCCATGTGGAAGGTCGACCGGCCCTGGGTCATCGCGCGCAGGATGCGGGCGTACTCCAGCATCTCGGACATCGGCACCAGGGCCTGGATGATCTGGTTGCCGTTGACCGTGTCCATACCCTGCGGCCGGCCGCGCCGGTGAGAGAGGTCGCCCATGATGTCGCCGGTGAACTCGTCGGTGGTGGTGATCTCCACTTTCATCACCGGTTCGAGGATGGTCGGCTTGGCGTTCTGCATCGCGTCCTTGAAGGCGAGCGAGCCGGCGATCTTGAACGCCATCTCCGAGGAGTCGACGTCGTGATACTGGCCGTCGAGCAGCCGCACCTGGAAGTCGACCATCGGGTAGCCGGCGAGGAAACCGCGCCGCCGGGCTTCCTGAATGCCCTTTTCGACCGCGGGCCGGAAGTTGTGGGGGATCGCGCCGCCGAAGATCTCGTCGCGGAACGAGAAGTCTTCCCCGCGCGGCAGCGGCTCGACCTTGATCCGGCAGTCGGCGAACTGGCCGCGCCCGCCGGTCTGCTTCTTGTGCCGGCCATGCCCGTCGGCGGGCCGCAGGATGGTCTCGCGGTAGGGCACCTTGGGCGGATGCAGGATGACCTCGACGTGATAGCGGTGCTTGAGCTTGGAGACCGCGATCTCGATGTGGGTCTGGCCGGTGCCCGACAGCAGGTGCTCGTGCGTCTCGGCGTCGCGCCCGGCGTGCAGGGTGGGATCTTCGTCCATCAGCCGGGCGAGGGCGTCGCCGATCTTCTCTTCGTCTCCCTTCGACTTCGGCTCGACGGCGAAGGCCATGGCCGGCTCGGGGAGGGAGATCCAGGTGAGCTTCAGCGGGCGCTCCTTGGCGCACAGCGTATCGCCGGTCGCCGTCATCTTGAGCTTGGCGACACCGCCGATGTCGCCGGCGATGAGCTTCGGGACGTGGGTCCCCTGCTTGCCCTGCAGCTCCAGCAGGTGCCCGAGCCGCTCGGGCTCCTCGGCGCGCGCGTTGTAGACCGTCGAGTCGGAGGCCAGGGTGCCGGAGATGACGCGCAGGATGGAGACCTTGCCGGTGAACGGATCGGAGAGGGTCTTGAACACCAGCGCGGCGGTCACGCCGGCGGGATCGGCCTTGACCGCGATCTCTTCGCCGCCCAGATTCCGCGCCGGGAACGGCGCGCTCTCGGCCGGCGAGGGGAGCACGGCGAGGAAGCTGTCGAGGAGCGCCGCGGAGCCGATGCCGTGGCCGCCCGAAGAGACGGTCAAGGGAAAGATCTGGCGCTTCGCGACCGCCCGGCGCAGGCCTGATTCGAGGTCTTCCTGGGCCAGGTTGCCGCTCTCGAAAAAGCCTTCCATGAGCTTGTCGTCCGTCTCGGCCACCGCTTCGACGAGCTGGCCGCGGAGCTCGGCCACGCGGTCGGCGAGGTCGGCGGGGATCTCCGTCGGCTCCGCTTTGCCGTTGCCGTCGCGGACGAAGCGCCAGGCCTTTTCCCGCACCAGGTCGACGACCCCGGAGAAGCCGGCCTCGCTGCCGATGGGGAGCTGGATGGGCAGCACCAGGCGACCGAAGCGCTTGTGCAGGCCGCCGAGAGCGCGGTCGAAGTCGGCCCGCTCGCGGTCCATCTTGGTCAGGTTGATCAGGACCGGCAGGCCGATCTCTTCGGCGAAGCTCCACACCCGTTCGGTGTTGACCTCGACTCCCGCGACGCCGTTGATCGCCAGCAGGAGAGAGTCGGCGGCCCGCATGCCGGCCTTCGCCTCGGTCAGGAAGATGCCGTATCCGGGACAGTCGATGAGATTGATCTTGTGCTGCTGCCACGGCACGAAACAGGCGGCGAGCCCGATCGAGATACCGCGTTCGGTCTCCTCGTGGTCGAAGTCGGTGATGGTGTTCCCATCCTCGACCCGGGTGAACCGTGTCGTGACTCCGCCCGTGTACAAGAGAGCGCTTACGAGCGTGGTCTTACCGGTGTCGTTGTGGCCTGCAACAGCAATGTTGCGGATCTTGTCCGGGCTATCCACCTGCATCGTTCCAGCCTCCTTCAAAGGACACGCGTCGAGGCGCGTCAATATACCATGAAGCAGCCATGAAGCAGGACGGCCGGTTTGACTCCGGAAGGCCGGCGGTCCTAGAATCTTCGACGGTTCCCATGCTACCTCTGACTCCGACCAAACTCGGCCGCTACGAAATCGTCGACGAGATCGGCAAGGGCGCAATGGGTGTGGTCTACCTCGCCCGCGACCCACTGATCGGCCGCCTGGTGGCCTTGAAGACGTTCCGCAGCGGCTATTCGGTGCGCGACCAGGAGATGGAGCAGTTCCGCGTCCGCTTCATCCGCGAGGCGCAGAGCGCCGGCATCCTCAGCCATCCCAACATCGTCACCATCCATGACGTGGTGGAGGAGAGCGAGGACGGGGGCGCCTTCATCGCCATGGAGTACGTGCGGGGGACCAATCTCAAGGCGCTCCTCCAGGGGGATCAGCCGCTGTCGCTGCCGTTCGTGGTGGACGTCATCGCCCAGGTGGCCGACGCCCTCGACTACGCGCACTCCCACCGCGTCGTCCACCGCGACGTCAAGCCGGCCAATATCCTGATCACGGCCGACAACCGGGTCAAGATCACCGATTTCGGAATCGCCCGGCTCGACACCTCGAACCTGACCCAGGAAGGGCAGCTCCTGGGCACGCCGAACTACATGGCCCCGGAGCAGATCCAGGGGAAGGACGTGGACTACCGGGCCGATCATTTCGCCCTCGGCGTGGTGCTCTACGAGATGTTGACGCGCCACAAGCCGTTCCAGGGCGAGAACCTGACCGTGGTCAGCCATCGCATCGTCTACGACCACTTCACGCCGCCCCGCGAGTACATGCGCGAGATGCCGCCCGGCATCGAGCCGATCCTCGACAAGGCGCTGGAGAAGGATCCGGCCCACCGCTACCAGCGGGCGAAGGAGATGGTGGACGACCTGCGCCGGGTGGCGGGAGCGCTCTCCGGGGGGGACCTCAACGAGACGCAGAGCCTGTCGATGATCGCGCCGGTGCTGGTTCCTCCGGTCTTGCCGCCGTCACCGGATGCGACCGGCGCGATGGGCTCGATGGGCTCGACGGGGTCCTTCGGGTCGCGGACGCCGCCGCCGCTGCCGTCTGCCGCGCCCGTCCCGGCGATGCCCACGATGCCGACACCGCCGGCACCGCCAGCGATACCGGAGGCCGCTCTGCCGCCGCTGGTGAAAGCCCCCAAACCACCCTCTCCACCGCGCTCCGGTCCGCTCGTCTCCGTGCGCCGGGTCGCTCTCGCCGGCGGCGCGGCGGCCCTCCTCCTGCTGCTCGCCGCTGCCGGCGGCTTCCTCTGGTTGTCGCGGACGGCGCCGGCGCGTGGCCGGAGCGCGCAGGAGGACGCCGACCACGCCCGCTTCATCACCCTGGTGCAGATGGGCTCCCAGCTCCTGCGCAGCGGCGACCAGATGGGCGCCGCCAACGCCTACCGCGAGGCCGAGCGCCTTGCGCCGAAGCCGGAAAAGATCCGCCGGCTGCGCCTGGCCGCCGAGCAGAAAGCCAATGAGCAGGGCCGCCTCGTCGGGGTGGAGCAGCAGAAGATCGCGTACCTTCAGTCGTCACAGCAGGCGATCGAGAGCCGCCGCTGGGACGACGCCGTCGCCGCCGCCACCGCCGGCCTCGCCCTCGATCCGGCCGACGCCAGCCTGCAGCAGGCTCTCGCCGCCGCTCAAACCGGCCAGAACCGTGCCCGCGAGCGCGCCCTGGCTGCCGCCCGGTCGGCGAAGAAAGGGCAGCCCGAGGTCGCGGCGACGGCGCAGCCCGTGGCGCCGCCGACGCTCACCCCGCGCGAGAGCCGCCCGGCGGAACCGGTCTCTCACGAAGCCACGCTGCGGATGACCTTTGAGTCCGAGCTGTCCGGCGCGATCGTCATCGTGTATGCCGGCGCGACGAAGGTCTGGCAGGCTTCGATCGCCGATCACGGCGGTTTCCTGCACCGCAACCGGGGCGGCGGCAGCCTGGACAAGACGGTCCAGGTGCCGGCGGGGAGCACCGAGCTGAAGATCTACGTCACGCCACCCGGACAGGCCGCCCGGGTCAAGACCCTCTCCGGGAGCTTCCCCGGCGGAGCGAGCCGTACGCTGACGATCCGGCTCCCCGAATCGAAAGAACCGACCGTCGATCTGCGGTAGCCTCACTCTCCGGCCGATGCGGCCGGCGAGACGGACGAGACCGTCACCGCTCCCAGACCTTCGAGCTGCGGCACCAGCGTGTCGGCAGGACCGACCGCGACCACGGCGATATGCTCCGGATCGAGGTGCCGGCGGGCCGCCTCGCGGAGCTCTTCGCGGGACAGCGCGGTCAGCCGTTCCTGGTAGGTGTCGTAATAGTCGCTCGGCAGCCCATAGATGGCCAGCGTCTCCAGGCGTTTCGCGAAGTCGCTGATCGTCTGGAACGTGTAGGGGAAGACGCCGAGGATGTAGCTGCGCGTCTCGTCGATCTCCTCGGGCTCCACCAGGTCTTCGCGAATCCGCCGCAGCTCGTGCAGCACCTCGCGCGCCGCGGCGCCCGCCGACTCCGTGGAGACCGCCGCGTCGACGAGGAAGGGGCCGGGCTGGAGCCGCGAGATGAAGCGCGTCGAGGCGCCGTAGGTATAGCCGTGGCGCTCGCGGAGGTTCATGTTGATGCGGCTGGTGAATTTACCGCCGAGCAGCGAGTTGAGCAGGAGCAGAGGGATGTAGTCGGGGTCGCGGCGGGCCACCCCGGGATGGCCGAGCCGGAGCTCGGTCTGGGTGGCGCCGGGACGGTCCACGACATGGACGGAGATTCCGTCGAGCGCCCTGGGGCGGATCTCCGGCGCCGGCGGCGCCGCGGCGCTCGCCTGGCCGAACACCGCCTCCGCCTCGCGCAGGATCTCCTCGGGGTCGAGGTCTCCCACCGCGATGAACGCCGCGCCGTGGAGGGTGTAGTACCGCTGGTAGAAATCGACCAGCGACGCGCGATCCAGGGCGGGGACGCTCTCGGCGGTGCCGATCAGCGGATTGGCGTAGGCCGTCCCCTGGTACACGACGCGGTACAGCATCTCGTCGGCGAGGGTGGACGGGTCCTGGCTGCGCCGCAGGATCTCTCCCAGCCGCTGCTTGCCCAGCCGCTCGATCTCCTGGTCCGGAAAGGTCGCTTCGCCGAGCACCTCGGCGAGCAGGTCGATCCCCTCGCGCAGGCGGCTGGACAGCAGCCCGGCTCCGAGATAGCCCTCGTCCCAGTCGGCGCCGGTGGCGAGGTAGCCGCCGAGCTGCTCGACCTCCGCGGCGATCTCCATCGCGCCCCGCCGGCGTGTCCCTTCGTCGATCGCCGATGCCGTGAGGGTGGCGAGGCCGATCTTCCCGGCGGGGTCGTTCTGCCCGCCGGCCGGAAGCATGAGCTCGAGGCTGATCAGCGGGACGCCGGGCTGCCGGGCGGCCAGGACCTCCAACCCGTTGGGCAGCCGCCGGCGCAGAAAAGGCGGGAAGTGGAACGGCCGGAGCTTTCCCGCCGCTGGCGGCGTCGAGCGGTCGACGACCGCGGCAGGCATCAGCGGGTCTCCTCCGCGGTGTCTGAGATCGGCGAGACGTTCGAGACGTTCGGCACCACCCAGACCACCACCCGTTCCGACGGCGTGCAGTAGCGGGCGGCGAACTCGCTCAGGTCGCCGGCGGCGATCTCCTGATAGCGCTCCGCTTCGACGGCGACGCCGGCCGGATCGTCGAAGTAGGTGGTGAACTGGGAGAACTGATCGGCCCGGTTTTCCAGCTTCTGCATCGAGCTGAAGTGCTCGGTCAGCATCCGGTTGCGCGCCCGCTCCAGGTCGGCGGCTGCGGGCAGCGCGGCGGCGGCCTCCTCCACGTGAGCGAGGAGGGCACGTTCGATCTCTTCGGCGCTCACTCCCGGCCGGGCGGTGGCAACCATCATGAACGTCGCCACCGTTTCGTAGGGGCTGACGTAGACCCCCACCTCCTGGGCGATCTGCCGGTCGTAGACCAGGTCGTGATAGAGCCGGCTCGACTTGCCGCCGGTGAGCACCGACGAGAACAGGTCGGCCGCATACCACAGGTGCTGTCCGTAGGCCGGCGCGCGGAAGGCGACGTACACCCGCGGCAAGTGGACGTCGCTCTCCAGCACGGCCCGCTGCTCGCCTCCCAGCGGCACCAGGGGAGCGGCGACCGGAGGGATCGGCGGACCCGGCGGAATGTCGCCGAACCAGGCCTCCACCTTGCGCAGCGCGTCGTCGGGGTCGAAATCGCCGGCCAGGGTGAGCACCGCGTTGTTCGGTGTGTAGTAGGTCTGGAAGAAGCCCCGCACCTCCGGGAGCGTCGCGGCGGCGATGTCCTCCATGTAGCCGATGACCGGCCAGTGGTACGGATGGCCGTCCGGATAGAGCAGCTCGTGGACCCGTTCACCCGCCCGGCCGTAGGGCTGGTTGTCCACCCGCTGCCGGCGCTCGTTCATCACCACGTCGCGCTGGTTGTCGAGGCTCGCCTGGGTGATCGCGGGCAGGAGGAAGCCCATGCGGTCGGATTCCAGCCAGAGCCCGAGCTCGAGATGATGCGAGGGCAGGATCTCGTAATAATTCGTCCGGTCGTACCAGGTCGAGCCGTTGGTGATGCCGCCGACCTGCTGCACGAAGCGGAAATGGTCGTGGGTCGGGATATGCTGGCTGCCCTGGAAGAGCATGTGCTCGAACAGATGGGCGAAGCCGGTTCTCCCCGGCTTCTCATTCTTGGAGCCGACGTGATACCAGAGGTTGACCGCCACCAGCGGCAGGGAGGTGTCGCGGTGCAGGATGACCCGCAGGCCGTTGGCGAGGGCGTGGCGCTGGAACCGGAGGTCGAGCAGGGATGTCGCGGAATGGCTCATGGGTGTCGTTGCGGCGGACGGGAGGACCGCAGCATAGTGACCGCCGTCACGGGGTGTCAAGGATGATGGATCGATGACTCGCCGCGATCCGGCGAGCCCGGCGGAGCGCGGAGCGGACACCATCCACTGGGCGTTCGACGAGCACCAGCACCGCCTGCGGGCCATCACGCACCGGGTGAAAGAACGCTTCGAGCGCTGCGACTGGATCGGCACCCGCCTCGACACCGTCGAGCGTCTCGCCCTCTACCCGCGCAGCATCCGCAGGACCTACGCCACCCTGGAGGACTACCTCGGCGCGCGCATCTCCGACCGGGAGCTGTGGGCGGAGATGAAAGAAGCCTATACCCGGGCGACCATCGGCCGCGACGACTTCGAGCTCGCCGAAACCTATTTCAACTCGCTGACCCGCCGCGTCTTCCCGCACGTCGGGGTCGATCCGGCCATCGACTACGGCGAGGGCGACTTCCCTCTCCCTTATAAAGGATGGGAGATGGCGGACGCCCGGATGTATACGGTGCGCCGGATCGATGCGCCGCTGGTGCGCAAGGTGCTCGAGGACGCCGGCTTCCGGACGCCGTTCCGCGATCTCGAAAAAGACGCGCGCCTGGCCGCCGCGCACATCGAGCGCGGCCTGCGCGAAGGGCTCGCTACCACATCCGGCACCGCTGACATCGAGGCGTTCGACGTCCTGCGCCCGATCTTCTTCCGCAACAAAGGCGCCTATGTCATCGGGCGCGCCCGGCGCGGCGAAGCCGTCCTGCCCATCGTGCTGGCGCTCCTCAACGACGAGGCCGGGCTCTGGGTCGACGCCGTGCTGGCGAGCGAGAACGAGGTCAGCATCCTGTTCAGCTTCGCCCGCTGGTACTTCCACATCGACGTCGCCAGCCCGCGCGGCGTGATCGGTTTCCTGACCTCGATCCTGCCGCGCAAGCGCATCTCCGAGCTGTATCTCTCCCTCGGTTTCGAGAAGCACGGCAAGACGGAGCTGTACCGCGACCTGATGCACCACATCGCGCGCTCCGAGGAGCGCTTCGAGGTCGCGCCGGGGCAACGCGGTCTGGTCATGGAAGTGTTCACCCTCCCCTCCTACGAGTTCGTCTTCAAGGTGATCAAGGACTCCTTCCCGCCGTCGAAGGCGACCACCCGCGAGCAGGTCATGGAGCGCTACCGCTCGGTGCTGCTCCACGACCGCGTCGGCCGCCTGATCGGCTTCCAGGAGTTCGAGCACCTGACCTTTCCGCGCGCCCGCTTCTCGGACGACCTGTTGCAGCGCCTCCTCGCCGTCGCCGGGCGGACCGTTCTGCTGGAGGGGGACCGGGTCGTCATCCGCCACCTCTACGTCGAGCGCCGGGTCGTCCCCCTCGACCTCTACATCCGCGAAGCTTCCGCCGAGGACGCGCGGGCGGCGGTGGTCAACTGGGGGACGGCGCTCAAGGACCTGGCCGCGGCGAACATCTTTCCGGGTGACATCCTGCTCAAGAACTTCGGCGTCACCCGGCACGGGCGCGTGGTCTCCTACGATTACGACGAGCTCCGCCTGCTGACCGACTGCCGGTTCCTCCGCCTGCCGCAACCGCACACCGAAGAGGAGGAGATGGCCTCCGAGCCGTGGTTCTCGGTCGGCGAGGACGACATCTTCCCGGCCGAGCTGCGGACGTTCCTGGGGCTGGACGGCGAGCTTCGCGAGGCATTTTTGCGCGAGCACTCCGACCTCTTCGAGGTCGAGCTGTGGCACCGCCTGCAGGAGCGCATCCGCCGCGGCGAGGTCATCGACTTCTTCCCCTACGGCAAGGGACGCCGGCTCCGCCCCGGCTGGAGACGCCAGGAATGACCGCTTCGGAAGCGCCCGCCAAAGGGGAGCTCGAGCAGATGATCCGCCGGCTGGCGCCCGAGATCGCGCGTCTCTTCCGCCAGGCCGGGACCTCGGAAGCCGAGGCCCGGCAGGTGCTCGGCGAAGTGCTGGCGGACTTCTCGCGCCGGTCGGCGCGCATCGTCAACCGCGAACGCTGGCTGCTCCGCGCCGTGGAGAAAGCCCTGCACGAGCCGCGGTCTTGACCGAGGCGAGCCAGGAGACAGGATAGAATGAGCGCCATGGACGACTGGTACCGCGTGACATTCGTTTCTGAGGACGCAGGATTGATCCCGAGGATGCAGGAGGAGTTCATGGAGCTCCTGCAGCACGTGGACGCACGGCCGGGGATGGCGCTCATCGGTAAAAGAGATTCCGAGTTCCCCCGCCAGTTCTTTTTCACTCCGGCCTGTTTTCCCGACGCCCTGCCGCTGGTGCGCAAATATGGCGGCCTGCGTTGCGACCTGCCGGAGAACGCGTCGGAGCTGGCGAGCTTCGGCGGCGATCAGACGGCGATGGACCTCTACTTCGGTCCGAACCGGACGAATTGAGCTCAGGGCAAGGGAAGGTCAGGAAGAGCCGCGGAACCGGCCAAGCCGGTCCCGCGGCCCAGGAGGCCGGTCGGGGTCAGAGCGCTCCGGCCAACTGGGGCATCTCGTCGGAGACGAAGCTCCAGTCGGCGCCCGCTTTGCGTTCTGCTTCGAGCAGCTCGCGGCGGGCGGTTTCCGGTGGCACGACGAGGATACTGCAGGGGTGGGCCGGGGTAGGATGTGGGCCGGAAGGAGATTGCATGAACGGTTTGCGAGGCAGATTCATCGTCGGAGGAGCCGTCCTCGCCCTGTCGCTGCTCGCCGCGCCGGGGTGCCGGTCGGTGCACGAGGCGCCCAAGGCGGCGGCCGATCCCGAGGCCGTGCAGAAAGCGGTGCTCGACCGAGACGCCGCGAAGATCCAGGCGATGGTCCACGCGGACGGCAAGGCGCTGGGCGAGATCCTGCGCGACGACCTGATCTATATCCACTCGAGCGGTCCGGTGGACAACAAGGAGCGGATCATCGATGAGATCACCAGCGGCCTGTTGCAGTACAGCGCCGTCGAGACCTCCGAGGTGTGGGTGCGCGTCTATGGCGACACGTCGGTCGTGGCCGGCCGCGCCCTGCTCAAGGTCTCCACCAAGGGGAAGGCGATGGAGATTCCGGTGCGCTTCACCGAGGTGTGGGTGCGCAGCAACGGGGTGTGGCAGCTCGCCTCCTGGCAGGCGACCCGGATCCCCTGATCCCTCCTAATCCAGCCTGATCCTCACGGCCGCCGGCCACGGCGAAGGCGATGAGCGTCTCGTCCGCGGCCCGGAAGCGACGGACCATCCGGTCTTCGACACCGTGGGGATCGGGCTCGACGCGGCAGCTCTCAGCCGGTCGCCGGATCGAGCACCGGGCAGGGGACTCCGCCGTGGCGTGCGAAGTAGAGGTCCGCCTCCTCGCCCTCCATATCCCCCGGAAAGCCCGCAACGAGGAGCGGAAGCTGCTCGCGCGCTCGGCCGGCAGGCCAGACGGTCACCGGCCCGCGCCGCCGCCTCGTCCATCGCCTCGCCGATCACCGTGAGAAGACGCTGATCGGCGCGTAGGATCGGAGCGATTGGATCGACCGTCTTTCTCCGCATCGAGAGCGAGGGTAACATCCCGCGACATGGCGCTGAATGCTCTCGGCCACTTGTGGACCATCGGACCGCGTCTCCGCCACGCGGTGCGACCCATCCCCTGCCCGGAGCCGCGCCCCTGGGAGACCACCGTCGACGATCCGCAGGCCGGCCCGGTCCGCCTCAGCGGTCTGCTGCGGGAGGTGCCGGGCGCCGAGGGTCTGGCCGTGCTGGTGCACGGATTGGGTGGCTCCGCGGAAAGCCACTACATGCCGCCCGGCGCGGCCGCTGCGGAGGCTGCCGGCCTGTCGTGCCTGCGCCTCAACCTGCGTGGCGCGGACCGGAGCGGCGAGGACTATTACCACGCCGGACTGACCGCCGACCTGCACGCCGCCCTGGGGAGCCCGGAGCTGCGGCCCTACCGCCGCCTCTACGTCGTCGGCTACTCGCTGGGCGGCCACGTCACCCTGCGGCTCGCCGCCGAGCCGGCCGATCCTCGCCTGGCCGCGGTGGCCGCCGTCTGCGCGCCTGTCGATCTCGCCCGCTCACAGCATGAGATCGACGCGCCTCTGGTCTGGGTGTACCGCCGCTACCTGCTGCGCAACCTGGGAACGCTGTACGCCGCGGTGGCTGCCCGCAAGCCGGTGCCGGTGCCGGTCGACCGGCTGGGCGAGATCCGCACCTTCCGCCAGTGGGACGACCGCATCGTCGCCCCGCGCCACGGTTTCGCCGGCGCCGCCGACTACTACGCCCGCGAGAGCGTGGCGCCGCGCCTCGGCGCCCTGCGCATCCCCGCCCTGCTGCTCAATTCGGAGCACGACCCGATGGTCCCCGCCCGCTCCGTGCGGCCGGCCCTCGCCGGCGCCTCGCCGCGGCTCACCGTCTCCTGGCTGCCGGGAGGCGGCCACGTCGCCTTCCCGCGCGGCATGAACGCCGGATTGGACGGCGAAGAGAAGCTCGCGGGGATCGACGCGCAGGTGATCGCCTGGCTGCGGTCGAAGTGAGGAGCGCGACGGACCGGAGGCGGCGACGAGAGCGCCACGGGAGGTTTCAGGCCGGACAGCCCCCGGGCCGTCGCCATCGCCCCTTTCCTCTCCCGGAAGCGAGCCGGGGTCGATCCGAAGGCGAGCACTGCGGCAGGAGTGGGACTCTCAACGGCAGAGGGTGGGACTCTCAATGGCAGAGAGTAGGAGTCTCAGCGGCTGAGTATCCCACTCTCTGCGGCAGAGTATCCCACTCTCTGCGGCTGAGAGTCGGAGTCTCAGCGGCAGAGAGTGGGACCCTTTGCCGTTGAGAGTGGGACCCTCCAGGGCAAAGAGTGGGACTCTCAG
The DNA here is from genome assembly GCA_036264355.1 of Thermoanaerobaculia bacterium. Classification (GTDB taxonomy): domain Bacteria; phylum Acidobacteriota; class Thermoanaerobaculia; order Multivoradales; family UBA5704; genus UBA5704. Next base: position 4,392 of record DATARD010000108.1, on the reverse strand, counting down.
GAGCAGAGAGTCGGAGCGCCGGCACTGTGCGCCGAAGCCCCGCAGCTTGCCCGGGCTCGGCTCCTGGACCGGGCCACGGCCTGGAAGCCGGCCGGACCGAAGTATAAAGTACAGACGCCTTTTCGGCCCTCTGCCTCGGGGCTGGAGAGCAGGGGGCGACCCGCCTCGCGTCACCCGGACCACGGTTCGCGTCATCCGGACCGCGGCGCACGTCACCTGGTCCGCGGTTCGCGTCACGAAGGCCGCGATCGGTGTCGCGTCCGCCCCGGAGCGTTCAACCTTCCCGGCGGAACGTTCCTCCCGGGCCGCGTGGTGAAGGGCCCAGTTTCGCGCGCGAAACGGCTCTCAGCTTGCAGCTTCGAAGCGCAGCTCCAGATCGTGCTGCGCCCGATACAGGAACGCCACCAGGCGGCGGACCAGCTCCAGGGTCACCGTCTCCAGCTCGACCGCCCGGCGGAAGAGCGCGAGCGCCTTTTGTGCCTCGACGTGGACTCCCTGAGCGCGGAAGACAGGCTCCATCACCGCGACCAGCTCCTTGACCTCGGCCGTCCGTCCCTGCTCCAGATAGAGGCCGGCCAGCTCCAGACTGATCAGCGCCTCGTCGTAGCGGATCTCCTTGGCGGCGAACGCGGTCCGCGCCTCCGCCAGAGCTTCGATCCCCTCGTCCGCCGATCCGAGACCACCCGCGATGCGGCCTTCCAGCCAGCGCAGCCGCCAGGGGTCGATGCCCTGAGCGCGTAGGCCGGCTCCGGTGAAGGCCCGCAGCTCGGGGAGGAGCGCCGCCGCCTCGGCGTGCCGGCCGGTATGGCAGAGGCATACCCCTGAATTGAAGCGCATCCCGAAGTACCAGCGCGGCTGGCGCTCCCGGTCGATCCACAGCGCCGCTTCGCGCAAGGCCTCGACGGCCTCCTCGTAGCGCCCCATCTGCTCCAACGTGAAACCTTTCTTGAGCAGAACGCGGCCTCTCCCCTCGCCGGCGGGGTGCATCGCGAGCGCCTGGTCCAGACGCTCCAGCGCGGCAGCCCTCTTACGCTGGGCGCGCAAGAGCGAAGCTTCGAGGTCGAGCAGGCGGGAGCCGTCGAGAAGCCCGGCGTCCGCCGCCGCGCCCTCCTTCCAGAGCTTCCAGGCGCGGCGGAAGGCCTCTTCAGCCCCCGGCAGGTCGCTGTCCACCCGCCGGGCGTTGCCCACGAACGCCCACACGTAGCCGGCGAGCAGGCAGAGCCAGGCCGGCTCGCCGGAGAGCACCTCGACAAGCCGCAGCGCCAGCATGGCGAGGCGCACCGCCTCCTTGGGGTCGTCCGCCGCCTCGGCGACGCTTTCGTGGCAGAGACGCTCGGCGAGCGCCCAGGTCTGATACTTCGGAGTCTCCTCGACGAGCGCCAGCCGCGCGCTGTGGTCTCTGCCGCGGAGCCGCTCCCAGAGCTCGGCGGCGAGATCCCGGTCGCCGGCGGTTGGGCGAGGCGCGGGAGGCTGGACCCGCTGGACGGTCGGCGACGGAACGGGCGGAGCCTCCCTCTGGAGAGCCGCTTCGACGGCCGCTCCCACCGTGTGGGCGAGAGAGGCCGCCGCGGCCGGCCGCCGAGCCGGCGGGAGGCGGCCCGCGGCAAGAGCCCGCAGCCGGCGAATGAGCGGCACGACGGCTTTCACCTCCGCCAGAGGCAGGCGCGTGCCGGTTTCGATCTTCCTCCACGTCCTGGGCTGTGGCCGCCGCTTGCCGTTCGCGATCTTGGAGACGTTGGACCGGTGGATGCCGGTCTTCGACGCGAACGTCTTCCGGTTCCAGCCGAGCGCCAGAAGGATCACATCGATGGTCAGCTTGATCTCTTCTCGTTCGTCGTCTGGGATGTCCGTCGCCATGAGCCGTCGCCCTCCTGTGGGAAAGTAGCGCCTTCGGTTGGCTCTTCGGTCAAGTTCTTGGGCCCAGCGGACACCATACTGCCAGCGCAGACACTCACGCGGCCGGGGTGGCCGCGCCGGAGCTGTCTCGAAAGGAGCCTCATATGTCCCTTCCGCCTGTCCGCCGAATCGCCGTTCTCGTGTTGCTCGCCGCTCTCCTCCTCGTGCCCGGAGCCGCGTCCGCCGCGCCTCGCTCCTCTCCGAGCTTCTTGCCGCGGCTCTGGAGCCTGCTTACGGCCCTCTGGCCGGATGCGGGGTGCGGGATCGACCCGAGCGGCCTCTGCAAGGGTACCGCTTCCGTGGACGAGGGGTGCGGGATCGACCCGAACGGCCGCTGCAAGGGTACCGCTTCCGCCTTGCCGACCACCATCGACGAAGGATGCGGGATCGACCCGGACGGTCGCTGCAAGGGTGCCGCTTCCGCCTTGCCGGCCACCGCAGACGAAGGGTGCGGGATCGACCCGAGCGGACGCTGCACAAGCGGCCATTAGATCAGAGATGAACCCACCGGGCCGGAACCGCTTCGCCGGCCCGGCGGGCTCAGTCTTCCGCCTCGAACCGCAGCTCGTGGTTGTACCGCGCCCGGTAGAGATAGGCGACCAGACGCCGCACCTGTTCCACGGTGAGTGTCTCGAGCTCCACCGCCTTGCGGAACAGCTCCAACGCCTTCTGCGCCTCCGCGTGCACACCCTGGTCCCGGAAGATCGGTTCCATCAGCAGAACGAGCCCCTTGACCTCCGCCGTGCGGCCTTCCTCCAGGTAGAGCCCCGCCAGCTCCATGCCGGCCAGGGCTTCGTCATAGCTCCTCTCCCGCGCGTGAAACTCGGCCCGCACCCAGGAGAGCGCCGCCACCGCTTCCGCCCGCCGGCCGCGGCCTGCGTCGACACGGCCGGCGAGCCAGCGGAGCCTCACCGGATCGCATCCGCGGTTTCCACTGCCGGCGTAGGCCCGCAGCTCCGGAAGGATGGCTTCAGCGTCTTCGTAGAACGCGAGATGGCAGAGAGAAACAGCTAAATTGAAGCGCTGCGCGAAATACCAGCGCGGCTCGCGCTCGCGGTCGATCCAGGGCTCCGCTTCGTGGAGCGTCTTGACGGCCGCCGCGTAGTCCCCATTCTGCTCCAAGGTGAACCCCTTCTTGATCAGGATTCGGCCTCTCCCCTCGCCGGCCGGGTGAAAGACCAGCGCCTGGTCCAGCCGTTCCAGGGCGGCGGGCAGTTTCCTTCGAGCCCGCAGCAGGGAGGCTTCGAGATCGAGCAGGCGGGAGCCGTCGAGAAGCCCGACATCGGCGGCCGAGCCGGCCCTCCAGTGCTGCCAGGCGCTGCGGAATGCCTCTTCGGCGGCGGGCAGAGCACCGGCCACGCGGCGGGCGTTGGCGATGTGCGCCCAGGCGTAGCCGGCGAGCAACGAGCGCCAAGCGGCCTCGCCCGGCACCCGCTCCGCCACGCGGAGGGCCAGCTCGGCCAGCTCCAACGCCAAAACCGCATCGCTTGCAGCCGCGCGGACGCTTTCGGCGGAGAGCTTCTCGACGAGCGCCCAGATCTGATAGACCGCATCCTCCTCGACGAGAGCGGTGCGCGCGCTGTTCGACCGCCCCTTGAGGCGCTCCCAAAGCTCCGCCGCCCGGCGGCGATCCTCCTCGACCTGGGCCGCCTCTGCCGCGCGGAGACACTCTGCGAGCGCGGTTTCGTACGCGACCCGGCCGGCGTGGGCGGCGGCGGCCTCGATGCGGCGCAGCACGGTGGCGGACAACGCCACGGGGGAGCCGGACACCTCACTCCGCGACGGGAGGAGCAGCGTGGCGCAGAAGAGCCCCACGGCGAGCCGCTCCCGGTCCACCTCGATGGCGTCCAACAGATCATCGGCGCGCTCCGGGCTCATCGGGTCATCGCCGCTCTCCAGCTTCGAGAGCGTGCTCGGCGAGATGCCGGCCGCGAGCGCCGCGTCCTTCTGCTTCACACCCGCGGCCTGGCGGAGGACCGAGACCGCGAAGCTGAGAGGGGGAGGCGGGTCGCCCCGTGGTGGCGTTATTTCGGTCATGCGGTCTCCGCGTCTTTGTGGGTGCTCTTCAAAGAGCAGGGTGCGCGTCGGAGGCTCAGACGGGACAAAGAATCGTGCCTTCGCGGAAGCCGGCCGCCGGAAGTCAAGAACTTGGGTGGCTGGGCGGCGATTTGTGGCACCAGAAAGAACCTCCCGGCCCACTTTTTTGACGTCCGGCGGCCACGTTGTGGCAACCCGTCCGGATCTGCCCCGCCCGCCTTTAACCTTGGGCGTTGAGGGGAAGCCGCATGCCTGCGAAGATCGACCATCCACCCAAAAGGACCCTGCGGCGGTTCGCCCTGGGGACAACCTCGCCCGCCGAGAACCGGGCCATCGTGGCCCACCTGCTGCGGCAGTGTGGCTGTTGCTCGCGGGTGCTCGCCGAGTCGGGCGGGGAGATTCTGAAGTTCCTCCGGCAGTCCGCGGAGAGAGCGTCATGACGTCCCGGCCTGTCTGCGA
>DATARD010000104.1:0-25831 GCA_036264355.1 Thermoanaerobaculia bacterium | reverse complement strand
GCACTCCGAAAAATCCCGAGCCCCAGGGGGAAGCGCTTCGAAACCGGCCAAAATGGCCTACCCGAAAGCGCTCTCCCTCCGCGGCAGGCCTTAAAACCAATAGTCGCCAAGCTCGGAGCCGGATCACTGCGGAATCGCTGGGCCGGGCGCGACGAGGTGGTGGAGCGCGCGGTGGAGATGGTAAACTAAACATCGAAAGCCATGCCCCGGTTGCCCATCGTCCTCGCTTCGTGGCGTCCGGAGGAGAAAGCAGGTATCTGAAATGGCCGCATTACCACTCCAGCGCGAGATTGACTATCCGGAATCCGACGGGAGGCCCTTGGGAGAGACCGACTGGCATCGTAGGGAGATCGTCGATCTGATCTACGCCCTGGAGAAGCGCTACGAGGACATTCCCGACGTCTACGTCTCGGGCAACCTCCTCATGTACTACGTCGAAGGGGACAACTCGAAGTCGCTCTGCCCTGACGTCTTCCTGGTGGAAGGCGTCGCGAAGGAGGATAGACCGATCTACAAGGTGTGGGAGGAGGGCAAGGGGCCCTCCCTGGTGATCGAGATGGCGTCGAAGACGACCTGGGAAAACGATCTGAACGATCTGGATGGCAAGATGGAGAAGTACGGCCGGATCGGGGTGGCGGAGTACTTCCTGTTCGATCCGCTGGACATTTATCTGCATCCCCGCCTGCAGGGGTTCCGGTTGCTGGGTGGTCGCTATCATTCAATTCCGGCCGCTGTCGATGGCTCGCTGGTCAGCCAGGTGAGCGGTCTGCGGTTGCAGCTCGAAGGCGAGAGGCTGCGCCTGGTCGATCTCGCCAGTGGGAAGAAACTGCTCCGGGCCACGGAGGAAGGGGAGGCCCGGGAAGCCGCCGAAGCGGCGCGGGACGCCGCCGAGGCGGCCCGTCTGGCCGCCGAGGCTGCCCGGGAAGCCGCCGAAGCCAGGGCTCGCGCGGCGGAAGAAGAGATCCTCCGGCTCCGCCGCGAGCTCGCTGAGCGCCTCCGCAACGACTGACCCCCGCTTCAATTCCCCCACCGGTTGCTCCCGCCGGCCATCCGTTCCACAATGTTCCTCTCTGGAGGAACCCAAACCCGTGAGCGAGATCGCCGAGCTGAGCGAGTTGAGCGTTGCCGAGGACATCACCGAGCCGCTGTCGAGCGTCGACCATGCGTGGCTGCGGATGGACGAGCCGACGAACCTGATGGTGATCAACGGCGTCCTGGCGCTGGATCAGCCGATGGACTTCGAGCGCCTGCAATCCGTCTTCGAGGAGCGTCTGGTCGTCCTGCCGCGGTTCCGCCAGAAGGTGGTGGCGAATGGCGGACGGCCGCGCTGGGTGGAAGACAAGGAGTTCGATCTCTCCCGACACCTCCTGCGGATGGCGCTGCCGGCGCCGGGCGGCGCGGCGGAGCTGCGGGACCTCATCAACAGCCTGATCAGCGCTCCGCTCGATCCCAGCCGGCCGCTGTGGATCTTCTACTGCATCGACAACTACAACGGCGGCTCGGTGCTCTTCGGCCAGCTCCACCATGCCATCGGCGACGGCGTGGCGCTCATGCTGGTGCTCCTCTCGCTCACCGATCTGAGCCCCGATCCGGATCCGAATCATCCGCCGAATCCGTTCACCGCGATGCTCCGCGGCCGTTCGAAAGAAGGGCTCCAGAAGGCACGCGAGGTCGCCGAAGAGGTGATGCCGGACGGCATGAAGCTGCTGCTCAATCCGGTCGAGGCGTTGCGCAAGACCGGCCGCTGGCTCAAGGGCCTGGCCTCGGTGGGCGCCTTCGGCCGCCTGGTGTTGCGCCCGGCGGACCCGCTGACGCTGTTCAAGGGCCACCTGGCGGTGGAGAAGCGGGTGGCGTGGTCGGACGCGATTCCGGTCGAGGACGTCAAGGTGATCGGCAAGGCGCTGGGCGGCACGATCAACGACGTGCTGGTCACTGCGGTGGCGGGCGGCTTGCGCCGCTATCTGGAGGCGCGCGGCCATCCGGCGAGCGCGTCGCTCAACTTCCGCGCCGCCATGCCGGTCAATCTGCGTCCGCTCGAGAAGATGTCCGACCTCGGAAACCAGTTCGGTTTGATCTTCCTCTCCCTGCCGGTGGGGATCCTGGACCCCATCCACCGTCTCGCCGTGCTGCGCAAACGGGCCACGTCGCTCAAGCGCTCGACGGAGCCGGTGGTGGTTTACGGCATCCTGCGCGCCATGGGGCTGTCGCCGTACATCATCCAGAAGATCGTGGTGCGCATCTTCGCGACCAAGGCGACGGCGGTGATGACCAACATCCCCGGGCCGCGGCAGACGATCTACCTCGCCGGCAAACCGATCCGCGACCTCTTCTTCTGGGTCCCCCAATCCGGCCGCGTCGGTCTGGGCGTGAGCATCTGCAGCTACGCCGGCCACATCCGTCTCGGCGTCGGCACCGACGCCGGCCTGGTGCCCGATCCGGAAGGGATCGTGAAGGGGTTCCACGAGGAGTTGGCGGAGCTGAAGCGGCTGGCCGCGGCAGCGTAGTCCGTCCAGGCCCGTGCCGGCGCCTCAAAGGCCCGCACGCGCCCACGCCACTGATCCGCCGCAGAGTCGTCACATTTCGGACATCGCGGTGTGATCAGGGGCGGGTAAGGTACTGTCGATCCGCGACTCGCGGCTCCTTGGATCGTCATGGCCGAATACTCGAACCTGCGCGCCGAGTTCCTCACCCGGATCAGTACCGGCTCCACGCTGGCCGAGCTGCCGGGGCACGAGGCGTCTCTCGAAATGTCGGACCGGACGAAGAAGGCGGGAGACTTCTTCCACAGCCATCCCGAGGTCCCAGGGTTGCTGCTGACCGAGAACGGCCGCTTCCGGAGCGTGCTGTCCCGGCGCTTCTATCACGACGCCGTCGGCCGGTATCACGGCATGGACATCTACCACCCGCGTCCGCTGCGGTTCCTGATGTCTCGCCTCGAAGAGCTGGGAGGCGCGCTGGCGCTGCCCGGCCACCTGTCGATCGAGGAGGCCGTGCGCCGCGGGTTGGAGAGGCCGCGGGAGCTGGTCTACGAGCCGCTGGCCGTCCATCTCTCGCCCGGCGAGAGCCCCGGCGCCGAGATGCGCCTGATCGATTTCGAGGATCTGCTGGCCGCCGACTCCCGGGTGACGTTGCTGCGCAGCGGCCAGATGAAGCAGATCCTGTCCACGGTGCGCGAGGGCCTGCTGCTGATCGACCGGGAGCACCGCATCGGCCTCGAATACGCGATCTCGGCCGAGGCGATCCTGGAGGTGCGGGGGCTCGCGGGGCGGACGCTGCCCGAGGTGCTCGCGGCCCGGCTCGATCCGGAACGGGTGCAACTCGCCACCGAATACCTCGACATGCTCTTCGATCCGCGGGTCATCGAGAGCCTGATCACCAAGATCAATCCGCTGCTCAAGGTGGAGGCCCGTTTCGAGCCGGGGCGGACCAAGACCCTGGCCTTCCGCTTCGTGCGCGGGATCGAGGGTGGCACCATCCGGCACGTGCTGGTGCGGATCGAGGACATGACCCGCGAGGAGGAGATGGCCCGCGAGCTGGAGGCGCACCGCCGGCGCGGCGAGCAGAGCCTGGAGCTGGCGGTGAATTTGATCCAGGCCGATCCCACGGCCGTGGTCGGTCTCCTGGACCGGGTGGGCTCGCAGCTCGAGCGCACCGGAGAGCTGCTCGGACCGCATGCGGCGGCTCCCGCGGCGTTCGACGCCTTGCTGCGCGATCTCCATGGAGCCAAGGGGGAGGCGAGCCTGCTGGGTTTCTCGCCGTTGGCGCGGGAGATCCACCAGATCGAGGACGCCCTGGCCGGGGTTCGCCGCGGGGAGCCCGATCCCGGCAGCGCACGCTCGGGGGCGGCGGCACGGATCACCTCGACCGCGGCGCTCCTGTCGATGGCCCGTTCGGTGCTCGAACAACTCGCCCGGCTGGGCCGTGTGGTTCGGGGCGGTGAGACCGGGAGCGGCGAAGCGCAGACGCTTCCGGCCACGCTCGAACGCTTCGTCTCCGGTCTGGCTGCCGAGCTGGGGAAGCCGGCCCGCTTTCTCTGGCGGCTCGACGGTGTCACCATCCCGGAGCGGCAGGCGCCGGTGGTCCACGAAGCGTTGGTGCAGCTCGCCCGCAACTCTCTCGTGCATGGCGTGGAGGCGCCGGAGGTCCGGCGGCTCCGCGGCAAGCCGGCGGTGGCCACGCTCCAGGTCGCGGCCAAGCCGCGCCGGGCGGCCGGCGCCATCGAGCTCGTCTTCCAGGATGACGGCGGCGGTCTCGATCTCGCCGCCTTGCGCGCCCGGGCGGAGCAGATGGGCCAGGCCACCGGCTCGGACGACGAGCTGCGCCGGCTGATTTTCCTGCCTGGCTTTTCCACCGCTGCTCGCGCCACTCTCCACGCCGGCCGCGGCATGGGGCTCGACCTCCTCCGGGACCGCATCGAATCGGTGGGAGGACGCATCGCGGTGCACAGTGAGCCGGGCCGTTTCTGCGCCTTCCAGATCGTGCTGCCGCTGGAGGCCCAGCCGTGAGGCTCCTCGTGGTCGACGACTCCCTGGTGGTGCGCAATGCCATCGCGCGGAGCGTCAAGAGCGGTGCGATCCGTGAAGTCCTGCGCGCCGAGGACGGGCGCCAGGCCGTGGCGTTGTTCCAGGAGCATCTCCCGGAGCTGGTGACCATGGATCTCACGATGCCGAACCTCGACGGCCTTGCGGCGATCGCGCAGATCCGGGCCATCGATCCCCAGACTTCGATCCTGGTCATCTCGGCCCTGAACAGCCACCGGATCGCGCTCGACGCCATCCAGCGCGGCGCCTGCGGATTCCTGACCAAACCTTTCACCGAGCGCGAGGTGAGCGAGGCGCTCGACGAGCTGGTGCTCCATGCCCGTGCCCGGACCTCCTGACATGCAGATCGAGATGCAAAGCACCCCAGAGACCTCCACGTTGTTTCCCGAGACCGGCTCCGGCCGGCGCATCCTCGTCGTCGAGGCCGATCCGCTGCTGCGCGAGATCCTCGCCGCGGGCCTGGAGCTCCACGACCGGCGCTACCGCGTCACCGCCGTCGCCGATCCCCCGGCCGCCTACCCCGCTCTGGCTGCGGTGGACTACGACCTGGTGGTGGCCGGGATGGATCTCCCTCTGTCCCCCGACCTGCTCCGCTTCCTCGGCCTGTTGCGCGAGGTCCTTGCGCATGTCCCGGTGCTCCTGGTGACGGAGACCGCTCCCGGTGCCCTGCCCGCGGGGTTGGCCTACGACGTCTGTGTGCAGAGGCCGCCGGACGTGGACGAGCTGCTGTCCCAGGCGGACCGGCTGTTGCGCCGCAGCCGCCAGAGCGTGGTGCGCGGGATCTCGCTCGCCAGCCTGCTCCAGGTGATCCAGATGGAGCGCAAGACGTGCACCTTGAGCGTCAGCGGAGGAGGCGCCTACGGTCAGCTCGGCCTGCGTGACGGCGAGCTGGTCCACGCCCAGGCCGGGCAGGCCACCGGCCGGGAGGCGCTCTTCTCCATCCTCGGCTGGCCTGCTCCGGTGTTCACCATCGAAGATCGCTGCGAAGGCCCCACGAATCTTCGAGGAGAGGTGCAGCAGCTTCTCCTGGAGTACTACGTCCAGCAGGACCACCAGCGCCGCTGAGCGGCGGAGGGGGAGAGGCGCACCGGCCATGGATCCGCACCAGCTCCAACTTTTCAAGAAGATCACTCTCGACTACTTCGCCAAGCTGTCCCCGGGAGACGAGCCGGTGCTCGAGACGCCCTATCTGCAGTTCGGCGAGCCGGCCCTGCTCGACTATGCGAGCCTGGTCCGGATCCGCGGCGAGTATGAGGGGTGCCTGGTGCTGACCTCGCCGGTGACCCTGCTGCACAGCCTCCTCGACGTTCACGGCGAGGCCGAGGTCTCCGAGCGGACGTTGCTGGACATGTGCCGCGAGCTGACGAATGTGCTGTCGGGCAACGCCAGCCAGGCGTTCAGCGGTGCCTGGGAGATCTCGGTGCCCATGTCTCTCGGGCCGGGAGATTTCCAGGCCGTGCGGCTGCCTCCATCGGCGTTTGTGATGCCGATCCGTTGGCGCGGCTCGACGGCGCTCCTGGTCGTCGGCCTGGAGCCCGCGGGGGGGAACGGCGGATGAGCACCTCCCGGGTTCCTCCCGCCGCGGTGTACGAGCTGGCGACCGCCGTCGACCGCCTGCCCACGGACCTGCGCCTGCGCAGCCTCGAATGGGGTGCGCTCTTCGCGGTCACCGGCCGCCACACCGTCGCGCAGATCGGCGTCCATCTCGGCCTGGAGCCGGCGGAGCGCGACGGCATCTTCGCCCGCCTTCTCGACCTCGGCCTGCTCGCCGAGCGGCCGCTCTCCGCCGGGGAGTATCTGCGCGCCGCGGCGACCGTCGAAGGCGAGCCGCGCACCCTGGCCGCCTTCCTCCGCGCCGGCCTCACCGGCCCCCTGCTCGATCCGGCCGCGGATCCGGATCCGATGCTGACCGAGACCCCGGCATCCGATATCGATCTGGGCGCCTTCGAGCCACTTGCGCTTCCCGAAGAGGAGACTCTCATGCAGATCCCCGACCTCCCTCCGGCGATTCCTCCGGCGCTCAGCCTGCTGGCCGTGATGCGCTTCGTCGCCGAGCAGTCCCGCGACGCCGACGCCGGGCAGCTCGACATCTATCGCGCCTTCGTCCGGGTCAATCCGCAGCTCCTCCGGCGCAACGGCATCACCACCCTGCGTTTCGAGGAAGACCGCCTGCTGACCGATCCGGACCTCCAGGAAGCGCTCCTCGCGAGCGTCCAGCACGTGGTCGGCCGGCCGTGCCCGCCCGAGGTCTTCGTGCAGGGGTGATGTGGAGCCCGAGCGGCGGGAACGCCTGCACCAGCTACTTCGGATCGAACGCCTCCGCGTCACCGGCCGGAGACGGAAGGGGAGCCGCTGCACCCGCGCCGCAGCTCAGGGCGGCACGCAGGTCGTCGAGGAGAACCGGCTTCCTCAGGTAGTCATCCATCCCCGCGGCGAAGCAGGTTTCGCGGTCTTCGCGGAACGCATTGGCGGTGACCGCAATGATGCGCGGCCGCTTCTCCGGTGGCCACTCCTTTCGGATCCGCCGCGCCGCCTCCAGGCCGTCCATCACGGGCATCTGGATGTCCATCAAGACGACGTCGTAGTGCTGCCGGCGCAGCGCAGCCAGGGTCTCTTCGCCGTCCGCCGCGACGTCCGCGGCATACCCCCAACTGCTGCAACAGCAGAAGCACGACTCTCTGGTTGATCACATTGTCCTCGGCGACCAGAACCTGGAGCTGCGGAAGCCCGGATCGGCCCGGCAGTCTCCTGACCTCTCCATCGCGCGGTCTGTCTGGCGAGCCGCCGCCGAAAGCCCTGCGCAAAGAACGGTGCAGGCGTTCGCCCTTGATCGGCCGCATCAGGCTGGCTGATGGCGAGTCCCAGGCCGGTGCCGCCAAGGGGCGAGCCAAAGCAGCGCCGCCGCTCCGGCGGCAAGGACAGAAACCCGATCAGAGGCCATGGAAGGCCTGAAAAAGGAAGACATCAAAGGAAATCACCCCTCCGGCACAGAGGAGTGTGCCATGCTCCGGAACGATTTCCATCCTGTCTGGCGGCCGCGGGAGCCTTTCCAGGAAAGTGTCACCGCCACGCCACGATTTCGCCTTGGATTGGGCAGCCGTGCAACAGTCTTCACGTCTCGCCTTTTGACCAGGTGTGGGCGGGCTCGGCGGGGGATGCCCGCTCCGGCGACGAGGCATACACTCAAGGGTGGAGGCGAAAGGAGGCCATCACGATGAAGGTCTACGACGAGAACGAGACGTCCGGCTCGGGCGAGGGCACCATGCCGGAGCCGCTCTCCATGTTCGAGAAGCTCGCCGAGAAGATCGGCGTCACGGCCCGCGCGGCCACGATCTATGGGGAGGCGGTCGAATGCGACGGCGTCACCGTCATTCCGGTCGCCAAGGCGCGCTGGGGGTTGGGCGGCGGCGGCGGTCACCGGCGGCATGGAGCGAACGAGGGGCTCGGCGGCGGCGGCGGCATCACCGTCAATCCGGTCGGCTACATCGAGATCCGCGAAGGCCGGTCGCGCTTCCGCCCGATCTGGGACCCGGCCAAAGTCATCGGCCTGGGCGCTGCGGGAGGCTTCCTGCTGCTGCTGGCCGTGCGGGGCTTCCGGCGCTGCCGGGGGGAGTGATCTGGCAGAAGCCCGAAAGGAGGCATATTTCTGGCAGGACCCATGAAAGCGAAACGCTGGAGGCGCGATCGGGCGAGGGACCGCCGGTTTGGGCCGATGGCATTGAAGTCATTCGTCGACGAAGACATCAAGGAGAATGATCATGGAGCTCCCGCTCACCATCAATGCGCACGACATCATCCTTCCCGAGCCGCTCGAAGCGGTCATCCGTGAGAAGGCGGCGAAGCTGGACAGGATCAACGGGCATCTGATCGGCTGCCGGGTCACCATCGAAGGCCCCGGCAGCCATCATCGCCACGGTGGTCCCTACAAAGTGCGCATCGACATCAGCCTTCCCGGGAGCGAGCTGGTGATCAATCAGAAAGAGGCCGCGGAGATGAGCCTGGCCATCCGCGACGCCTTCGAGGCCGCCCGTCGGCGGCTGGAGGAGCACCGCGATCTGCAGCTCGAGAAGCGGAAAGAGGGACGGACGGCGTAGGTTCAACCCGCGGTTGCCGCGTCCGCCGGCAGGTCAGCCCGCACTCGAGAAGGGTGAAGATCAGAGCTTGAAGAAGAGGCCGGTATTCTTCGTCATATGGGACGTTGAGGAAGACGGTCTCGCCGAAACCGACCGGAGTTGAAGGCATGGAGAGAGGGCGCTACCGGGAATCGCCGCGGTACACTGTTTTGAGCTGTCCGTCGACGACCACTTGCCTCTCCCGCATCCATCCATCGCTTCCGTGGATGATCACCTCGCCTCCGGAGCCCTGGGCGAGAGAGCGGGCCAGCGCCACCGCTTCATTTTGCGTCGGGAAGACACGGGTCGCCCGATGGGCCAGCTCGCGGATCACCACCCAACGTCTCTTGTCCGGGATCACATGCCAACGGTCCTGCCGTGGGACGCGGGACATCGCTTCGGAGATCCGGGCCGCTCTGGTTGCTTGCTGCGCCACGAGCGAAGTATAGCAGCCTCCTCCGTCGCCTCGGTGGCGGTCGTACTGAGGTGGTCTATGATCCGCGGCAGAGAGGAGATCTCGTGCCTCAGGACTCCCTGTTTGCCACCCTCGCCGTCGCCGCCGTCTCCCTTGGAGCTCTCCACACCGCCGCCCCCGATCACTGGGTGCCGTTTGCCGCGGTCTCCCGGGCCCGCGGCTGGTCGGCCGCGCAGACCGCCCGCATCACCGCGCTCTGCGGCTTCGGCCATGTGACGACCTCGGTGCTGCTCGGTCTGCTCGGTCTCTTCTTCGGTCTGGGGATGCTCCAGACGTTCGGCAAGCGCATGGAGTCCATCGCCGGCCTGCTGCTCATCGCCTTCGGTGTCGGCTACGCCGTCTGGGGATTGCGCCGCACCGCCGGCGAGCACCTGCACGGCCATTCGCATGCGCACTACGACCATGTGCACGAGCCATCGAGAGTCACCGCCTGGTCGCTCTTCCTCCTCTTCAGCGCCGACCCCTGCGTGGCGGTGATCCCCATCCTCTTCGCCGCGGCGCCGCTGGGAGCCCTGCGGACGACGGCGGTCGTCGTTCTCTACGAGGCCGCGACGATCGCCACCATGGTTCTCCTCGTCCTGCCGGCGCGGGCCGGCGCGAGCCTGCTGCGCGGCAAGTGGCTCGACCACTATGGAGACGCCGCCGCGGGTGGAACGATCGCGGCTGTCGGGGTGGTGGTGACGTTGCTGGGGTGGTGAGCCCCTACCGGTCGCCGCCGAGCAGGCCGCCGAGGAGGCCGCCGCCGATGCGGGTGACCTCGTCGGCAAGGCTGCCGCCCTGACCGCCCTGATTGCCGCCGAGCATCCCTTCGAGCACGCCGAGAATGCCGGACGGCGCGGCGCTCTGCGCATCCTGGTGCATGCTGTTCAGCAGACCTCCCAACACACCCGGGTCCTGGCCCTGCTGGTTGTGCGCCCGGCCGATGGCTCCCAACACCAGCGGCGCGAGCATCATCAGCAGCTTGCCGGCGGTCCCGGCGTCCAGTCCGGTCGCCTGCGCGAGCCCACCGGCGGCGTTGTTGCGGTTGCCGCCGAGGATGTGGTTGAGAATGCCGTCGCCGGAGCTGGTGTCGCCCTGGTTGATGTACTGCGTGGCCTGGTCGAGGATGCTGCCGTCGTGCTGCTGGAGCGCGTGGCTGAGCGACGCCGCGCCGTCCGGTGTCGAGGCGTGCTGGGCCAGGGCGCCGGTGAGAATGGGGATGGCCCCGGAGATGGCCTGCTGCGCCGTCTGCGGATCGATGCCGAGTTGCCGGCTGATGGCCTCGACACCGCCGGCGCCGAGCTGCGAATTGAGCAGATCAAGAATGGACGACATGCTGGTCCTCCCGATTGGACAGGGTGAATGGGCCGAAGGCCCCGGCACGCGGTACCGAGATCCCTGGGATTGGGCGAAAGCTATGATACCGGGATTACGGCCGAGATTACGAGAAAAAACTGCCGGCGGGGACGCCAGCGCTGCTCGGGAGTCCAGTAGACTATAGCGCTCTGACTCCGGGCCGCCGAGACGTGGCCGGAGAGATGTCGTGAGGAGGAACCACCATGAATCCAACCCGTGCCTTCGCCGCTTTTGACGCCAAGTCGCCTCTCGGCTCCCACACGATCAACCGCCGCGATGCCGGACCGCGCGATGTCCAGATCGATATCCTCTTCTGTGGCGTCTGCCACTCCGACCTGCATACCGTGCGCAGCGAGTGGGCCGGCACCGTGTACCCCTGCGTCCCCGGACATGAGATCGTCGGCCGGGTCACCAAGGTCGGCGCCGAGGTGGCCGGCTTCAAGGTGGGCGACATCGCCGCCGTCGGCTGCATGGTCGACTCGTGCCGCACTTGCCGGAGCTGCCGCGCCGGGCTTGAGCAGTATTGCGACAAGGGAGACACCACCTTCACCTACAACAGCCCGGACAAGAACATCCCCGGCCAGGTGACCTATGGCGGCTATTCCTCCCAGATCGTGGTCGCCGAGAGCTTCTGCCTCCACGTCCCCGACAAGCTCCCGCTGGACGCCGCCGCGCCTCTGCTCTGCGCCGGCATCACCACCTATTCGCCCTTGAAGCACTGGGGAGCGGGGAAGGGCAAGAAAGTCGGCATCGTGGGTCTCGGCGGCCTCGGTCACATGGGAGTGAAGATCGCGCACGCCCTGGGCGCGCACACCGTGCTGTTCACCACCTCGCCGGGCAAGACGGAGGACGCGAAACGCCTCGGCGCCGACGAGGTCGTGATCTCCAGGAATCCCGGCGAGATGCAGAAGCACGCCGCCAGCTTCGACATGATCCTCGACACCGTCTCCGTCTCCCACAACCTCGACGACTACATCGCCCTGCTGGGTCTCGACGCCACCCTCGTCCTCGTCGGCGCGCCCGAGCATCCACACCCCTCGCCGACTGTCAGCCCCATGATCGGCAAGCGCCGCGGCATTTCCGGCTCGCTCATCGGCGGCATCCCCGAGACCCAGGAGATGCTCGACTTCTGCGCCGAGCACGGCATCGCCTCCGACATCGAGCTGATCCCCATCCAGAAGATCGACGAAGCCTACGAGCGCATGCTGCGGAGCGACGTCAAATACCGCTTCGTGATCGATATGGCTTCGCTCAAGGAGCCATGAAACGAAACCTCAAGAGACCGAGGTGGTGGCTCGGCGCTGTTGGTCTGCTGGTCTTCGCGATCGGGTTGGTGCTGCTCCTGCCGCCGGCGCGGGAAGCGGTCCGTCTGACGGTCGCGAGACCTCCGGCCCATCTCACGGTTCCGGTCCGCGGCGTGCCGGCGGCGGCGCTGCGCGACGAGTGGCGCGACTCTCCCGGCACGATCCTCGGTAGTTGGCGCGAGATCCTCGCCGGCGGCCGGCGGCACCACAGCGTGGACATCCGGGCCGGGATCGGCACGCCGGTCGTCGCGCCGACGCACGGTGTGGTGCTCTCCGTCGGCTCCTGGATCGTCCGGCTGCTCGGGCCGGGCGGCCAGGTCCACACGTTTGCCCACATCCATCCTCGCAGCTCGCTGCACGTGGGCCTGGTCGTCGAGCCGGGAGACGTGCTCGGCGACCTTTCGGACACGCGGACGCCGCGCGGGGTTCCGACGTTCCTGCGCTATGGCGTCTATGCTCCGCCCGGAGTGCCCGTCGATCCGGTTCCGCTTCTGCTCGCTCCTGACCGCTGAGCTGGAAGCGGTGCGCGGCCGGGGCCGGCCGGGCGACGCGAGATGATCATTCGGCTGGGGCACTCGGGGATGATGCTGTGGGCGCAGGACGTCCGGGCCTTCCGCTCGTCTCTCCGTGCAACACAGCACTGCGTTGTGGCAACACAATCGCACGCAGTGCCAACGTCGCCGCGCTCCGTGGCATCACAGCAGAGCGCACGGGCGCCACTGCCGTGCGCGGTGGCAACACAGCAGCAGGCAGTGCCGTCACTGCATCGCGTGCGGCTGTGTTGCCATCGCGCAGTTTTGTGTTGCTCCCGCGTGCGGCTGTGTTGCCACAACGCAGTGCTATGTTGCCACTTCGTGCGGCGGTGACGGCACGACTCGGTGCTGTGTTGCCACTGCGTGCGGCGGTGTTGGCATTGCTCTCTGCTGGGACGCCATGGCGCCCTGGGCCGGCTGCCTGTCTGGATCGTTCAGAGCGCCTGTGCGCGCTCGCGCTCGATCAGCACTCGGCGGAGGATCTTTCCCGAGGCGGTCTTGGGGATCTGATCCACGAAGTCGAGGAGGCGGACGCGCTTGTGCGGCGCGACCCGCTCGGCCACGAAGGCGAGGATCTCTTCAGCGGTGGCTTCTCCGCGGAGGACGACGAAAGCCTTGGGGATCTCTCCGGCTTCCTCATCAGGGCTCGGGATGACGGCGGCGTCGGCGATCGCGGGATGGGTGAGGAGGAGCGCTTCGAGCTCCGCCGGCGCGACCTGGACGCCCTTGTATTTGATCAGCTCCTTGAGCCGGTCGACGATGTAGAGGTGACCGTCCTCGTCGATGAAGCCGATGTCGCCGGTGTGCAGCCAGCCGTCTGCGTCGATCATCGCGGCGGTGGCGTCGGGACGGTTCAAATAGCCCAACATGGTCTGCGGACCGCGGACACAGATCTCTCCGCGCTGGCCGCGGCCGAGCGGCTCACCGCTTTCGAGGTCGACGATCCGGCATTCCGTGTTGGCGATGGGGAAGCCGACCGATCCCGGCTTCGCCTGCGCCGGATCGACCGGGCTCACATGGGTCACCGGGCTGGTCTCCGTCAGGCCGTACCCCTGGAACACCAGGCAGCCGAGCCGGCTGGCGCAGGCTTCGGCCAGCTCGCCACCGAGGGGCGCCGCGCCGGAAAAGATCGTCCGCAGCTTGGACAGGTCGTGCCGGTCGACCGCGGGATGCTTGGCCAGGGCGAGGACGATCGGCGGCACGAGATTGGCGTAGGTGACACCGTATCGTGCCAGCGTCTCCAGGAAGCTCTCGAGCTCGAAACGCGGCATGGTCACGATCGTCGTGCCGTGATAGAGGCCGAGGTTCATGACGACGACCAGGCCGTAGATGTGGAAGAAGGGGAGGACGGCGATGATCGTGTCGTCCATTCCGGGCGCCAGCGGGCTCCCCGCGTTCTGCAGGACGTTGGCCACCAGGTTGTAGTGGGTGAGCATGACGCCCTTGGGGAGGCCGGTCGTGCCGCTCGAATACGGCAGAGCCACGACGTCCTGCCGCGGATCGATTGCGGGCTCGGGGACGGGGCCGTCCTCGGCGAGGAGCACCGCCCAGGGGATCACGCCTTCCTCCCCGTTCGCCTCGCCGAAGACGAAGACCCGGGAAATGCCGACCGCCCGGGCGGCGGCGAGCGCCTTGTCGAGAAAGGGGCCGACCGTGATCAGGTACCGCGCTCCGGAGTCGCGGAGCTGGAAGGTCAGCTCGTCCACTGTATAGAGCGGGCTGATCGTAGTGTTGATCCCGCCGGCCAGGGCGACGGCATGGAAAGCGATCGCGTATTCCGGAAGATTGGGACTGTAGATCGCCATTACGTCGCCCTGCGAGAAACCGTGGCGCGCGAGGCCCGCGGCGGCCCGCCGGACGAGCGTCTCCAACTGACGATAGGTATAGGAGCGCCCGCTGGGACCGTCGATCAGCGCGACCTTCTCGGGAAACTGCCGGGCGCGCTCGTGGAGAAGCGCGGTCAGGGACACCTCGGGGATGTCCACTTCAGGGTGAGGGCTGATTTGAATCATCGGTACGGATCGTACCGCACCCTGGCTCAGAACGCCTGCGTATCCGCCACGCTGGCGAACCGCCCGCTGGGGTTCGTATAGGTCTTGATCGTTCCCGTTTGTGTGTCGGTGACGGTGAGCGTGTATTCGACGTTCGACAGGGCGCCGTAGAACAGCCAGAAATGCTTGTTGACCGGGCGGCCGTCGAGCGCTTTCACCACCAGCTCGACGTTGCTGGAGTTGAAGAACCAGAAGGTGCCCGTCGTTCCGGAATCGCCGCTCAAGGGCGCGGCGGTGCCTTGGCCGGTGTGGCCCTGGAAATCTTTCCAGGCCACGGTGACGGCGAAACGATCATCGCTCAGGCACAGGGTCTGCGCGTTGGCGTGGCAGGGAACGGTGGCGGCTTTGTCGTGGCGTTCGGCGATCAGGGGGAGGGGGGAGGGCGGTGCGGTGGCGATCGACGGATGCGGATTCGCGCCGTTGGCGCCGCGGGGGCCGAAGCCGTAGACGTCGCCGACGCTGGCGAGCTGGCCCTGGGGATTGAAGTAGCGGCGGGTGAGGCCGGTCTGCGTGTCGGTGACGGTGAGCGTGTATTCGACGTTCGAGAGCGCGCCGTAGAACACCCAGACATGGCCGTTGACGCCGGTGCCGTCGAGGACCTTGATGACGGCTTCGACGTTGGTCGGCGAGAAGAACCAGAAGTAGCCGGTGTCGGCGGTGAGCGCCACCGCGGTGCCGCGGCCTTCGGCTCCGGCCGCCGTGCGCCAGGACGCTTCCACCTGATAGCGGCCGCCTCCAGAGCCGCCGAGGCAGAGGTGCTCGGCGGAGGGATGGCAGGTGCCGGGATCGGTCACCGGCAGCGACCAGACCTCGCGGCCGGTGGCGCCGTCGTCGGCGGTGAACCAGAGCCGGTTGCCGGCGGCGGTGAGGTCCCTGGGGGACGACGAGACCGCTTCCGGCGCGATGTCCTGGGCGAGGTGCGTGCCGGCCTCGGTGCCGTCGCTCTGCCAGAGCTCGGCGCCGTGCACGCCGTCGTCGGCGGAGAACCAGAGCCGGCCGCCCGCGGCAGTGAGCCAGGCGGGAGAGGAGGTCGCCGGGCCGGGGACGATGTCTTTCACCAGTCCGGTGCCCGCCACGGTGCCATCGGTCGACCACAGCTCGCGGCCGTGGGTGTTGTCGAAGGCTGTGAAGTAGACCCGGTTTCCGACGCCGGTGAGGCCCGGCCGTCTGACGTCGCTGGCGCCATCGTCGAGCAGGGCGGTGAGCGCCAGGGTGCCCTGGGGTGTGCCGTCTGAGCGCCAGAGGTTCCACTGGCCCTGCGGGGACTGGGCGACGAAGTAGAGAAGGCCCTGGTAGGCGATCAGCTCCGGGCCCTTCGACGATAGATTGACCAGATCGTCGAAGGGGCCGCCGGCCGGTACCGTGCCCGCGTCGCTGCCGTCCGACTTCCAGAGCTGAGACGGGGAGTAGATCCCGTCGCCGCCGAGGAAATAGACCTGCGAGCCGAGGGTGGCGAACGTCGGGGAGATCGCGGCCGGACCGGCGACCTGCCGCGTCCCCGCCTGCGTGCCGTCGCTGCGCCAGAGCTTGTACGGGGACGAGAAGTCTTTCGCCACGCCGAACCAGAGCGCTCCGTTGGCGACGGTCAGCGGCGAGATTTGCGTGGAGGAATCACTTCCGGCCGGCTGGAAGGCTTCGGTGGTTCCTTCCGGCGTGCCGTCGCTTTTCCAGACCACCGGACCGCGGGTGAAGTAGAGCTTCCCCTGAAATCCGGTCATCGACGTGCCGAACACGCCGGAGAGCAGGAGAACGGGGGCGTGCGTGCCGTCGGTCCGCCAGAGCGCGACATCGAGCTCCGCGTCGTAGCCCAGGTAATAGAGGAGATCCCCCACCGGAGTGAGCTCGCGGGAAGTGGGAAAGCCGTCGCAGGAGACATCTGCCGAGGCGGTGAGAGGAGCCGCGTCGAGGCCTTCCGGCGCGGCCCACCAGACCTCCCGGTTGGCTTCGGCGCAGGCGCTGAAGGCGAGGCTGCCCGCGAAGGGGACGAGGTCCGCGGGGCTCGACGGCGCACCGTCGGACGGCAGCTCCGCGAGCAGCCGGGTGCCCGCCGCGTCGGCGGTCCACAGGCCGGAGCCGTCGACCGATGCCGCTCCGAACACCACCTTGTGGCCGTCGGTGGCCGCCGGGGGGAGGTCGTCGTCGGGAAAAGGAGAGCCGGTCCCGGGCAGGTCGGTGAGGCGTTTCGTTCCCGCCCGGGTGCCGTCGGAGAGCCAGATCTCCTGGCCGTGCGCGGTGTCGGCGGCGACGAAGGAGACCCCTTGCGGCCAGGCCTGGAGCGACTGTTTGACCAGGCAGGAGTCACAGGAAGGGAAGACCTCCACGGTGCCGCTCGGGGTGCCATCGGTCGACCACACCGCCGGTCCATGGCTGCCGTCGGCGACGAACACCGCGCGCTGGCCCGCGGCGAAGAAGTCATGCACATAGACATCGTACGCCGGGCACGTGCCGGCGCACTGGAGCAGCGCCGTCGATGATGCCGGATCACCGTCGGTCTTCCACAGCAGCGGGTCCGGGTGGATGCCGTCGGAAGCCCAGAAGACGACGCGGCCGTTGGCCACCTCCTGAAGGCCGAGAACCCCTTCGAAGCGCGGGAACGGCTCGGCGGTGCCGAAGTCGGTGATCCGTTGGGTGCCCGCGGCTGTGCCATCGCTTCGCCAGATCTCCTGGCCGTGGACGACGTCGTCGGCGATGAAGTAGACCCGCGAGCCGGTGCCACGGAACCAGATCTCCGACTCGGGCTCGGGAAACGACGCGGCCGACGGCAGGTTGGTGAGCATCACGGTGCCCGCGGCCGTGCCGTCGCTCGTCCACACCTGCAATCCCGCCGAGGTCTTCGCGAGGAAGTAGACCCGGTCCCCGGCGGCGGTCAGGTGATCGAGCGTGGAGAACGACAGGTCGCCGATGCGGTGCGTGCCCGCGGCGGTGCCGTCGGTCACCCAGAGCCCGAGGGCTCTGGAGCCGTCGCCTGCCCCGAAGAAGACGTGGGAGCCCGCGACCGTCAGGCTTCCGGTCAATCCTCCAGCCGGGCCGGGCACGAGGTCATGGACCAGCCGGGTTCCCGCCACCGTGCCATCGGTCCGCCAGAGCTGGCATCCGGTCTCCGTGCTGCAGCCGAACGTGAGGAAGGCGCCGCCGAAGAACACTCCGTCGGTCAGGAGCCGGATATCGGGTGTGGGGGCCTGCAGCCGCGCGGTTCCGGCCCGGGTGCCGTCGGATGTCCACAGGTCGTTGACCCTGGACCAGAACGCCACGCCTCCGGCGGCGCCGAGCATTGTCACCCCGTCGCAGGACGGTTCGTGGTCGCAGTCTTCGGTCAGCATCCGCGTGCCGGCCTGTGTGCCGTCGCTGACCCAGGGGGTTGGAGAGCCGGTGGGATCGGTGACGAAGAAGATCTTGCCCTGCGCCAGGGTGATCTGGCCGAGAGGCACGGCGTCGCCGCCGATGCCCTGGCTGATGTCCTTGACCAGGGTCGCCGTCTGGGCCGCTGCGAGAGACGGCAGGAGAGCGGCGGTTGCGAGCACCAGGAGCAGATCGCGTCTGTTCATCACGTCTCCGTCTCAGAAGGCCAGAGTGTCCGCCACGCTGGCGAAACGCCCGCTGGGGTTCGTGTAGATTTTCATCTTTCCGGTCTGTGTGTCGGTGACGGTCAGAGTGTATTCGACGTTCGACAGGGCACCGTAGAACAGCCAGAAGTGGCCGTTGACCGGCGTGCCGTCGAGGGCTTTCACGACCAGCTCGACATTGCTTGCATTGAAGAACCAGAAGCTACCCGTCGTTCCGGTATCGGTGGAGAGCGGCACCGCGGTGCCTTGGCCCGTGTTGCCCTGGAAATCCTTCCAGGTGACTTCGACGGCGAAGCGGCCGTCGCCCAGGCAGAGGCGCTGCGCGGCCGGCTCACACGGAACGGTCGCGGCCCGGCCCTGCCGTGTGGAGACCAGGGGGAGGGGAGAGGGAGCGGCGACGGCGGCGGGCAGCGGCGGGTTCGCCTCGCTCGCCCCGAGCGGGCCGAAGGCGTGGGTGTCGCCGACGCTGGCGAGTTGGCCGAGAGGATTGAAATAGCGCCGCGTCAGGCCGGTCTGCGTGTCGGTCACGGTGAGGTTGTATTCGACGTTCGACAAGGCGCCGTAGAAGACCCAGACATGGCCGTTGACGCCCTGCCCGTCGAGGACCTTGACGATGACTTCGACGTTGGAGTCGGAGAAGAACCAGAAATAGCCGGTGTCGGCGGAGAGCGGCACCGCGGTGCCGGTGCCGCTCTGCCCCTGGGCGGTGAGCCAGGCCGCCTCCACCTGGTAGCGCCCGCCGCTCAGGCAGAGGCGGTTCGGCGAGGGCCGGCAGCCGCCGGAGCCGCCGAGCGGCAGGCTCCACGGCTCACGGCCGGTGAGGCCGTCGTCGGCGGTGAAGAAGAGGTGGTCCCCGGCCACGGTGAGGTCGCGGGGCTGGGACGAGCCCCCGTCCGGCGCGAGGTCGTCGACCATGCGCGTCCCCTCCGCCGTGCCATCGCTCTCCCACAGCTCCATGCCGTGGAAGCCGTCGTTCGCGGCGAAGTAGAGCTTGCCGTTGGCCGCGGTGGGGCCGTCCTGGATCGCGGAGCCCGGACCGGGGAAGATGTCGACCGCCAGCCGGGTGCCGGCCGCCGTGCCGTCGCTCGTCCACAGCTCCCGGCCGTGGACGCCGTCGTCGGCCGCGAAGAAGAGGTGCCCCGCGAGAACCGTGAGCCCGAACCGGATCGACCGCGTCGTGTCCACCCGGTCGGCAAAGTCCTGGAGGACGGCCGTCCCCGCCGTCGTGCCGTCGGAGCGCCAGAGCGCCCATCGATCGAGGTCCGAGGCGAAAAAGTAGACGGCTCCCTGGTAGGCCGTCAGCTCCTGAGCCGGTCCAACCGCCTTGATCTGGGAAGTCCCGGCGGCCGTGCCGTCAGATCTCCAGAGCCCGCCCGCTGCGAAGAGCACCGAGGAGCCAAGGCGCACGAGCTCGGTCAGATTGTTGATCCCGCTCACGAGCTTCCGCGTCCCGCCGACCGTGCCATCGGTCCGCCAAAGCTCGGGGGCCCCCGGGACATAGCCTGTGTAGTAGACCTCGTCTCCCGCGGCCCGCATGCTTTCGATTCCGTCCAGGCTCGGCAGATCGAGAGCCTGGACGGTGCCTTCCGGCGTGCCATCGCTCCACCAGAGAGAGCTGTGGCCGGCGACTGTCATCGGGACAAGCAACCGGCCGTGGAATTCCACCGAGACTTTGGGCGACGCGTAGTCGGACCGTGAGGTCAAATGGGTGAGCTGGACTGGCGTGCCGCCGTCTGTGCTCCAGAGCTGGGCGATCTGGCCGGCATCGTCCTCCAGGAAGAACAGATGGCCGGTGGCAGAGAAGAGATCCCGGGAGGAGTCCACACCCGGCGGCACAGGCACCGTGGACTCGGGCGTGTCGGCGCTCTCCCAGAGGGCCGATCGTTTGCCGTCGTAGGCGTTGAAGAAGAGGAGGCCTCCCACCGCGGTCGGCTCCCGGAGATCGGAGCCCGGGGCGGCCGTCGTGAGGTCGGCCAACAAATGGGTCTCCCCGTCCCGGGTCACCCAAAGCTCATCGCCGTGGCGGTCGGTTCCCACGAAGAAGATGGACTTTCCGGCAGCGACGACGGGGCCGGAGAGCGGATGGCCGTCGGCCATGCCGGTGAGGCGCCGGGTCCCCGCCTCCGTGCCGTCGCTCGACCAGATCTCGAGGCCGTGCGCGGCGTCCATCCAGAAGAAGGCGATCCTCCCCTGGAGCGCCTGAAAGAGGTGCTCGTCGGAGCCCGAGTTGGAGAACGCGAAACTGTGGGTGCCGGCCGCGGTGCCGTCCGTGCTCCACAGTTTCACCGGGCCGGCATAGAAGACCTTCGTTCCGATCTGCACGAGCTCCGTATCGAAGCTCCTCAGATCGCAATCCGCCGATCCGCAGAGCCGGAAGGGGGTGGTGGATTCGGGCCGTCCGTCCGACATCCAGAGCCGTGTGGAGGTCAGGCCGTCCGTGGCCCGGAACAGGATCTTGCCGCCGGCCTCGGCGACGTCCGTGGCCTTGATGCCTTCGAGCGCATTGAAAAAACCGAAGTCGCTCACCCGCACGGTCCCCGCGACCGTGCCGTCGCTGCGCCACAGCTCGAAGCCATGATGGACGTCGTTGGCCACGAAGTAGACGCGCCCCCCGATCGCCTTCATCCAATCGGTCTCCTGGAAGGGGTTGGGCGCATCGAATTGGGTGAGGGCGCGCGTTCCCGCCGCCGTGCCGTCGCTCACCCAGAGCTCGGAGCCGGCGCCGGGAGCGGTCGCGGGCGCGACGAAGAGGAGCTTGTCGCCTGCCGCCGTGAGGAGGGAGGGCGAAACGCTCCAGCCGCCCAGCATCGCAGTGCTGCCGGTCTTGATGTCGTATGTCCACAGCCAGGCCTTGCCGGCGTCGGAAGCAAGGTCGTAGAGGCGGTTGCCGGCGAGGGTCAGTGGAGAGAAGAAGCGCGGGCTGTCCGCCAGGCTGATCTTCCGGGTATGGGCAGGCGTTCCGTCGCTCTGCCAGAGCTCGCAGGTCCCGTCGCCCTGACAGGGTCGGAAATAGACCGCCTGATCGGTGATGACCAGGGGCGGGCCATCCTGCAAATTCCCCACGCCGAGGTCAGGTCTTCCCGGGATCAACAGCACCGTGCCGGCCCGCGAGCCGTCGGAGCTCCACAACTGGCGGAAATTGGGACTTTCCTCCGTGAACGAGGAGAACAGGAGACGGCCATTGAAAGTGCCGAGGATCTCCATCGGTCCGGCCACCGAGCAGCCCGTCTGACAGTCCTGGTGGATCAAGCGGGTGCCGGCCCCGGTGCCGTCGCTCACCCAGAGGCCATCAGGGCCGTTGTGCACCTGGGCCAGGAAAGCGATCTGGTCGTTGAACGGAACGAGCTGCCGGAAATAGGAGCTTGTATACGGCTGCGTGCCGGCGGCGATGTCGCGGAGCAGGACCGGCGTGCCGGTCTGGGCGGCGGCCGGGGCGGCGATGAGGGACAGCAGCAGGGCGAGGCGCGGCGAACACCGAAGACGTTGGGGCATCGGCTTTCCTCAAGCTGGTTTCTTCCTAGAGTGACACACGGGCGCAAAACATTTCACCCGGGCTGAAAGCCGGCGGGCGGCGTGACTCTCGCGTGAAGCCCAGATGCGTCATCCACATCTGGAGGGCGCTGGCCGCCCTCCAGATGTGGAGAGCCCGTTCCTGGAGGGCGCTGACTGCCCTCTGGGGCTGGAGAGCCCGTATCTGGAGGGCGGCGACGGCCCTCCAGAATTGTGCAATCCGCGTCTGGAGGGCAGTGAGCGCCCCCCGGACCGAGCCCTGCACGCTCGAGATCGCCGTCTTTCATTTCTGGAGGGCGGTGACCGCCCTCCAGAATTGGAAGAGCGCCATCCCGAGCGCGGTGATCGCCATCCCTGTACAGAAACCCCGCATCCGCACGGGGATGAGCGGCCTGGTTCCCCGAGGATCCCTGCCGCGACAGTCGCTTGCCGGCTTCACAGCGCGCCCGCGGGCGCCACGCATGACGGCACAGAAGAAGACCCGCGGCCGGCGCGCCTGGCAGGCCGCCCGAGGGCACGCTTCGACCCGATCGAGCCAGAGGGCCGGCCCTCCCTCAGGCCGCCTCCTCAAAACGAAGCTCCGGGTCGTGCTCCGCGCGCCGCAAGTAGCCGCCGACCCGGCCGGCCAACTCGGCGGTGGCCTTCTCCTGCTCGACCGCCCGGCGGAAGAGGGCGAGCGCCTTCCGCGCCTCGGCGTGCACTTTCTTGGACTTGAACACCGGCGACATCTGGAACACCAGCCGCCTGACCTCCGCCGTCCACCCCTTCAAGAGATAGAGCCGGGCCAGGTCCATGCCGGCCTGCGCTTCGTCGTAGCGCAGGTCGTCCTTGGCGAACGCCTCCCGCACCCGGGAGAGCGCTTCGATCGCCTGGTCGAGCCGGCCGAGGCCGGCGTCGATCTTCCCTTCCAGCCAGCGCATGCGAACCTGGTTGAGGCCGGTCCCGAGCCGGGCTTGGAGACGCCGCAGCTCGGGCAGCATCTCCGCCGCCTCGACGGCCTGCCCGATGCAGGCCAGCCTTTCGGCCAGGTTGAATTGCAGCACACAGAGCAGGTGCGGCTCAGCCTCGTGGTCGATCTGTGCCAGCGCCTCCCGCAACGCAGCGATGGAGCCTTCCAGGTCATCCAGCCGTTCCAGGGCGTTCGACCGCTTACAGAGAATCCTTGCTCGGATCGGGCCTTCTCTCGGAGGCACCTCGGCCGCGCGATCCAGCAGCCGCAGGGCCTCCGGTAACCTCCTCTGGGTGATGCGCAGCGAAGCTTCGAGGTCGAGAAGGCGCCAGGGCTCGGGCAGCTCGGGCCGGCCTTCCGGCGGGTCCGCCTGGAGGCGCGCCGAGCAGGCGAGAGCCTCCTCCGCTCGCGCCAGCTCGTTTCCCACCCGCCGGGCGTTGGCCAGGAACGCCCAGCCGAAGACCCGGCAGACCCAGCCCTCCTCTCCGGCGATCCGCTCGGCGATCTCGAGGGCGAAGCTCGCCAGCTCCAGCGCCCGCCCGGCGTCGACCGACGCCGCCCGCTCGCTCTCTTCGCCCACCAGCTTCACAAAGGGCCATCGCCAGAGGCTCGGCAGCTTCTCGACCCGAGCCCGCAGGTCCTGTGTGCCGAGCCGGCGCACGACCGGCGCGAGAGCGCGGACCTCGTCCTCGGTGGCGGTCCGCGGCGGCGCGGCTTGTCCGGCGGCGAACCTCTTCACCAGCGGGAGGGCGGCGCGTTGGAAACCGGCGGCCAGGTCCGCGGCGCCCTCGGCGGCGAGGCGGTCGCCGCCCGCGCGAAGCCCGGAAAAACGCCGCCACAGGTCGGCGGCCAGGCCGTCGAGATCCCCGAAAGCGACATCCAGGGCACGCGCGATCTTGCGGCGCACGTCCGGGGCGGGCACGGTCCTGTGTTTCTCATAGTTCAAGATCGAGCTCTTAGACACGCCCGCCTTCGCGGCGAGGGTTTCGGCGCTCCACCCGCGGCGCCAGCGCAGCAGATAGATGGCATCGCCATAGAACGCTTCGATGCCGGCTCGCTCCCTCATGCATCGTCTCCTTTCAGACCCCGGGTTGTTTCCCGGGTGAAAAAGATGCCCGATTTTTCGGGCATGCCGGGAGGCATACTCCCTTGGCAGAGGCGCCCGGCGGGCCACTGGCGGCACCTCCCCGGAGCGGCCTCGGCGAAAGGAAACCCTCCATGCCTCCTCTCACCTCGCGGCGAAAAACCGCGATCCTCGCTCTTGCCGTGGCTCTCGCCCTCCCCTGGACGGCAGCCGCCGCTCCCCAGGCACGGCACCAGCCGGCCTCCGCCGGCGTCCTGCAACAGCTCTGGGCCACGCTCACCAGCTTCTGGAGCACCGGCGTGACCCCGGACGATGGCTGCCAGATGGACCCGAGCGGCCGCTGCCGCCCGGGGAGCGCCGCTCCGGCGCCGGCCATCACACCGGACGACGGCTGCCGGATGGACCCGAGCGGCGGCTGCCTCCCGGGCAGCTAAACCGCGGCGCACTCCTCTTCCGGCCGCCGTGCCGCTCCGCAGTTGGCGGTGCGGCGGCCGGGTAGTCCGCCGTCACGCCGCCTCCGCGAAGACCAGCTCCGGATCGTGTCGGGCGCGCCGCAGATAGCCGGAGATCCGCCCGGCCAGCTCGGGGGTGGCCGTCTCCCTCTCGACCGCCTCGCGGAACAGGTCGAGCGCCTTCTGCGCCTCCGCGTGCACGCCCTTGGACTCGAACACCGGCGCCATCCGGCGCACCAGCCGCTTGACGTCCGCCGGCCGCCCCCTGGTGAGATAGAGCCGGGCCAGGTCCACGCCCGCCTGCGCCTCGTCATAGCGTAAGCCCTCCTCGGCGAAAGCCAGCCGCACCCGAGAGAGGGCCTCGATCGCCCGGTCGAGCCGGCCGAGGCCGGCGTCGATCTTCCCCTCCAGCCACCGCATGCGAATCTGGTTGAGCCCGTCACCGAGCCGGGCTTGCAGACGCCGCAGCCCGGGGAGCATCTCCTCCGCCTCGGCGGACTGCCCCACGCAGGTCAGCCGTTCGGCCAGATTGAATCGGAGCATGCAGAACAGATCGGGCTCGGCTTCGGGGTCGATCTGGGAGAGCGCTTCCCGCAGCGCCGCGATCGAGCCTTCCAAATCATCCAGCCGCTCCAGGGCGTTCGACCGCTTGCAGAGAAGACGGCCCCGCACCGGGCCTGCGGGCGGTGCGGCCTGCTCCGCCCGGTCGAGCAGCCGCAGGGCCTCCGGCAACCGCCGCTGAGTGATCCGCAGCGAGGCTTCGAGGTCGAGAAGGCGCCAGGGCTCGGGAAACTCCGCGTCCGGCCGTTCCGCCTGGAGGCGCGCCGAGCAGGCGAGGGCCTCTTCCGCCTCCTGGAGGCCGCCGCCCACGCGCCGGGCGTTGGCCAGGACCGCCCAGCCGACGACCCGGCTCACCCAGCCCTCGTCCCCGGTGACCCGCTCGGCGACCCAGAGGGCGAAGCGCGCCAGCTCCAGGGCGCGCCCGGCGTCGACCGAGGCCGCCCGCTCACTTTCCTCGCCCACCAGCTTCACAAAGGCCCAGCACCGAAACTCGGACGCCGCGGCGGCGAACAGCCGCCATTCGTGGGGCTCCAAGCTCTGGAGGTCCTGCCACAGGACCGCGGCCTGCCGGCGGGCCTCCTCGGCGGCCTGCTCGCGCCACGCCGCCGGCAGCGCGGCGGCCAGCCGCTCGGCCTCCCGGCCGAATTCGGCGATCAGGCTCTCCGTGGTGGGGTCTGCCGGGCCGCCCTTGGCCGCCGCGTCCTGCCTCTCCGCGAAAGCCAGGAGCTTCTCGCCGAACGCCGCCGCCTCCTCCCCGAAGGCCGCGCACTTGCGCCGGTAGTTGGCCGGAGAGAGCTCCCGCTTGCCGGAGACGTACTCCGAAACGGACCCGGCTTCGATGCCGAGGATCGCGCCGGCTTGCTGCTGGCTCAGGCCGAGGAGGGCGATCAGGGCCCCGAAGGCCCGGTTCGCTGGGGGGATCTTTTTGCGTTCGTCGCCCATGGCGCCCTCCGTGCACATCTGAAAAGAAATGGTGCTTCGAAGAGCGAAAGCGGGACACGAAAGCGGCACTTCATCGCGTCCACCCAAAAAAGCGGGCATGCCTTGGTTTCCGGGCGGAAGTATATCGCATCCACGAAGAGAAGCTCGTACAGTCCTCAGCATGCTGCTGATCTGGAGGGGGTGCCGCATGGAATACCTGAAGACCACGGAGGGCGGGCGCCGGGTTCATCCACCCGAAAGAACACTGCGCCGGTTCGTCCTGGGGACGACCTCGCCCACCGAGAACCGGGCCATCGTGGCCCACCTGCTGCGGCAGTGTGGCTGTTGCTCGCGGGTGCTCGCCGAGTCGGGCGGGGAGATTCTGAAGTTCCTCCGGCAGTCCGCGGAGAGAGCGTCATGACGTCCCGGCCTGTCTGCGA
>DATARD010000073.1:0-8446 GCA_036264355.1 Thermoanaerobaculia bacterium | reverse complement strand
GGCTGGCTGCCGCTGTACCACGACATGGGCCTGATCGGCACCGTGCTCCAGCCGCTCTACTGCGGCTGCCGCTGCGTTCTGATGTCGCCCACCGCCTTCTTGCAGCGGCCCGGGCGCTGGCTGGAGGCGATCTCGCGCTATCGCGGAACCACCAGCGGCGGCCCCAACTTCGCGTATGAGCTGTGCTTGCAGAAGATCGGCCCGGAGGCCCGGGAGGGGCTCGATCTCAGCAGTTGGACGGTGGCCTTCAACGGCGCCGAGCCGGTGCGCGCCGACACGCTCGATCGTTTCGCCGTGGCGTTTGCCCCCTGCGGCTTCGCGCGGCAGGCGTTCTTCCCCTGCTACGGGCTGGCCGAGGCGACGCTCTTCGTCACCGGCGGGCGCCCGGGAGCGGGCGCGCGGGTGGCGGCCGTCGCCACGGCGGCGCTGGCGCGGCAGGAGGTGCTGCCCGCCGCGGAGGGCGAGGACCCGACCCTCCGGCTGGTCAGCAGCGGCCACGCCCGGGCGGAGCAGCGGGTGGTGATCGTCGATCCCGAGAGCCGGGTTCCCTGCCCGGCGGACCGCGTCGGCGAGATCTGGGTCTCCGGTCCGAGCGTTGCCCCGGCCTACTGGGGGCGCCCGGAGGCGAGCCGGACGGAGCTCCACGCGCAGCTCGCCGACGGCAGCGGCAGCTACCTCCGCACGGGCGATCTCGGATTCGTGCTGGACGGCGAGCTGTATGTGACCGGCCGGCGCAAGGACCTGATCATCCTGCGTGGCCGCAATCATTACCCGCAGGATCTGGAGCTCACCGCCGAGCGGGCGCACGGCGCCTTGCGGCCCGGCGGCGGCGCGGCCTTCCCGGTGGAGGTCGCCGGCGAAGAGCGGTTGGTCGTGGTGTTCGAAGTCGAGCGCCACTCTCTGGCGGCGCTGCAGGAGCCGGCGGTCGAAGAGGTGGCGGCGGCGGTGCGCCGGAGCCTCGCCGAAGAGCATGAGGTGCAGCTCTACGAGCTGGTCCTGATCCGCCCGGCTTCGCTGCCCAGGACGTCGAGCGGCAAAGTGCAGCGCCACCGCTGCCGTGAGCTCTACCTGGAGGGCGGGCTTGCGGTCGTGGGGCAGAGCGCGCTGGGAGACCCGGCCGCGCCGCACGCCGGGCACGCCGAGATCGGTGAGGTGGAGGGGAGCCCGATCGAAAGCTTTCTGCACGCCGCGCTCGCGCGGGCGGTGCGGCTCGATCCCTCCCGCATCGATCGCGAGCTGCCGATGTCGGCCTTCGGCCTCGACTCCCTCGCGGCCACCGAGCTGAGCCATGCGGTTGAGCTGGAATTCGGGGCCGCGCCGTCCATCGCGGAGCTGCTGTCCGGATGCTCCATCGCCGAGGCGGCGCGGGAGGTGGCGGCGCTGGTCGCCGCCGAGCGTAACACGGACGAGCACGGACGAGCACGGACGGACACGGACACAGGGATCGCTGACCATCCGCTTTCGTTTGGCCAGCAGGCGCTGTGGATCCTCCACGGGCTGGCGCCGGCGAGCGCGGCTTACACCATCGCCGGCGCCGCACGGCTGCTCGATCCGATCGATCCGGAAGCCCTCCGCCGCGCCTTCCTGACCCTCGTCGAACGCCATTCCGCGCTCCGCACGACCTTTGCCAGCGGGCCTCAGGGACCGATCCAGCGCGTTCATCCGGCGGCGCAATCCTCCACAGCCGCATGGGCGCAGGAGGACGCCTCGGCCTGGAGCGCCGAGGAGCTTGGCCGGCGCGTGCGGGAGGCGGCCTGGCGCCCGTTCGACCTGGAAAACGGGCCCGTCCTGCGGGCGGTTCTCTTCGATCGCGGGCCGGCAGATCCTGGCGGGAGCGTGCTGGTCCTTGCGGTGCATCACATCGCCGCCGACTTCTGGTCGCTCGCGGTGCTGCTGCGCGAGCTGGGAGACCTGGTCGCCGGTCTGCCCCTCCCTGCTGCTCCCGCCATGCACTACGCCGACCTCGTGGCGCGGCAGCGGCGGGAGCGGGCGGCCGGCAAGTATGACGAGATGCTCGCGCGGGCACGGCGGCAGCTTGCCGGCGCGCCGCCGCTCGATCTGCCCCTGGACCGGCCGCGGCCGGATCTCCAGACCTTCCGGGGAGCGCTCCTGGGGGGGCGCCTGGGACGCGAGCTCGCTCTGGCCGCCGCGGCCCTGGCGCAGCGCTCCGAAGCGACGCTCTTCATGGTGCTCCTGGCCGGCTTCGAAGCTCTTCTCGCCCGCCACGGGGGGCAGGAGGATTTCCTCGTCGGAACGCCGACCTCCGGGCGGTCGTCACACGAGCTTTCCGGGCTCGTCGGCTACCTGGTCAATCCGGCGCCGATCCGTGCCGACCTGGCGGACGACCCCGACGTCCTCACCCTGCTGGCCCGGACGCGGCGCGCCACGCTCGATGCCCTGGCGCGCCAGGACCTCCCGTTCACCCTGCTGGCCGAGGGCCTGGCGGAGGCGCGCGATCCGAGCCGTCCGGCGGTGTTCCAGGCGATGCTGGTGCTCGAGCGGTCGCCGCTGCCGGAGCTCGAGAGCCTGGCCGCGTTTGCCTTGGGCGAGGGGGGAGCCCGTGTTCACACCGGCGGCCTGACGTTCGAGTCGATCGCCCTGGAGCGGCCCGCGGCCCAGCTCGACCTCACGCTTCTCGCCGCCGAGATCGGCGGTGACCTGGCCGCCGCCTTCGAGTGGAACCTCGATCTGTTCGATGCCTCGACCGTGCGGCGGATGTCCGGCCATTTCGCCAATCTTCTGACCGCGATGACCCGCCATCCGGAGCGCCGCCTGTCGGAGCTCGCGATGCTCGGCTCGTCCGAGGTGCAGCAGATCCTTTGCGAGTGGAACGACACCGCCGTTCCCGGCAGCGCGGAGTGCCTGCACGAGCTGATCGAGGCGCAGGTGGAGCGCACCCCCGAGGCGCCGGCGGTAGTCTTCGGAGAGGTCTTTGCCGAGGAGAGCCTGACCTACCGCGAGCTCAATGCCCGCGCCAATCAGCTCGCCCATCACCTGGTCGGGCTGGGGGTGGGACCGGATGTGCGGGTCGGGCTGTTCCTGGAGCGGTCCGCCGATCTCGTCGTGGGTCTCCTCGCGACGCTCAAGGCCGGCGGTGCCTTCGTGCCGATCGATCCCTCCTATCCCGCCGAGCGGATCGCCTACATGCTCGAGGATTCGCGCGTTCCCGTGGCGCTCACGGAGGCGCGGACGGCCTCCCTGCTGCCCATCTCCACGGCCCGGACGGTCCTCCTCGACGATCTCGACGGGGAGAACGCCCCGTGGCGGAGCGGCTCCGATCCCGGCAACCCGGGCGGCGGCGGGTGTCCTGAGCAGCTCGCCTACGTCCTCTACACGTCCGGCTCGACCGGCCGCCCCAAGGGGGCGATGAACAGCCATCGCGCCATCGTCAACCGCTTGCGGTGGATGCAGGAGACCTTTCCGCTGACGGCGGCGGACCGGGTCCTCCAGAAGACTCCGACCAGCTTCGACGTCTCGGTCTGGGAGCTTTTCTGGCCTCTCGTGGCCGGAGCTTGCCTGGTGATGGCGCGGCCCGGTGGGCATCTGGACCCGCCGTATCTGCGGGACGAGATCGCCCGCTCGCGCGTGACCATGGTGCACTTCGTCCCGTCGATGCTCCAGGTCTTCCTGGAGCAGCCGGGGCTCGATGCCTGCGCCGGCCTGCGCCGCGTGTTCCTGAGCGGCGAGGCTCTCGGGCGCGAGCTGGCCGCCCGCTTCCAGGCGAGCCTGGGACGCCTGGGTATCGAGCTTCACAACCTCTACGGTCCGGCGGAAGCGGCGGTCGAGGTCTCCTGGTGGCCCTGTCCGGCCGAGGGCGACACCCGCCCGGTTCCGATCGGCCGGTCGATCGGCAACGTCCGGCTGCATGTGCTGGACCGCCACCTGCGGCCGGTCCCCGTGGGGGGCGCCGGCGAGCTGCACATCGCCGGCGTGCAGGTCGCCCGCGGCTATCTCGGCCGCCCGGAGCTCACCGCCGAGCGCTTCATCCCGGATCCGTTCGCCGCCGAGGGCGGCCGGCTCTACCGCACCGGCGACCTGGTGCGCCACCGCGCGAGCGGCGAGCTGGAGTTTCTGGGGCGGCTCGACCACCAGGTCAAGCTCGGCGGGGTCCGCATCGAGCTGGGAGAGATCGAGCACGCCCTGGCCGGCCATGAGGCGGTGCGGGAGGCGGTGGTCCTGGCGCGCAGCCTTGCCGGAAAGATCCGGCTGGTCGCCTATGTGGCCCCGGTAATCCCCGACAGCACGGTGCTGCGCGAGCACCTCCTGGGCAAGCTGCCGGCGACGATGATCCCCTCCTCCTGGGTGTTCCTGCCGAGCCTGCCGCTCTCGCCGAGCGGCAAGGTGGACCGCAAGGCGCTTCCCGAGCCGTTCGAGGAGCCGGCCGCGACCTCCTGGGCGGCGCCGGTCACCGCTGCCGAAAAGGCTTTGGCGGAGATCTGGTCGCAGGTGCTGGGGCGTGAGGACATCGGCATTCACGACAATTTCTTTGCTCTGGGCGGCGATTCGATCATCGGCATCCAGATCCTCTCGCGGGCTGCGCAGGCGGGGCTCAAGCTGACGCCGCGCCAGATCTTCCGCCACCCCACGATCTCCGAGCTGGCCGCCGCCGCCGAGCCGATCGAGGTCCAGGCCGCGGAACCGGAGCCGGTCCCGGCGGAGGACCCTTCCGCCGCCGAATTTGCGGAGTCCGGTCTCTCCGAGCGCGATCTCCAGAAGCTGATGAGCCAGCTCGTCCAGAGAGAGCAAGGATGGGCGGGATGAAACCCGAAAACCTGGAAGCCATCTACCGGTTGTCGCCGGTCCAGGAGGGGATTCTCTTCCATGCCCTCAACGAGCCGGAAAGCGGGCTCTACGTCCGGCATCTGGTGGTTGAGCTGTCCGGCACGCTGGAGGTGGACCGGCTCAAGGCGGCCTGGGGGAGCCTGGTCGAGCGGCATGCGGTGCTGCGGACCTCGCTGCACTGGCAGGAGGTGGCGCACCCGGTGCAGGTGGTCGCCCGCCGGGTGACGCTGCCTTGGGAGGAGAAAGACCGCGCCGATCTCCAGCGCGGCTTCGACCTCGCCCAGGCTCCTCTCTTCCGCTTGACCCTGGTGCGCACCGGCGAGGCGGCCTGGGAGCTGATCTGGAGCTTCCATCATGTGATCCTCGACGGCTGGTCGCTCCTTCTGCTGCTGCGGGAGGTCTTCGCGGTCTATGCCGAGCTCTGCCGGGGCGGCAAGCCGGCCGCCGCCAAGGTGGTTCCCTACAAGGATTTCATCAGTTGGCAGGAGCGCCGGGACGCGACAGCCGGGGAGCTGTTCTGGCGCCGGAGCCTGGCGGGGTTCTCGGCTCCGACGCCGCTGCCGGGTGTTCGGCCGCGCGCGGGTGCGGGAACCGAAGGCCGCTCGTTCGAAGAGCGTGGCACCGAGCTTTCGGCCGCGACGACAACCGCGCTCGAACGCATGGCACAGCAACACGGGCTGACCCTCAACACCCTGGTGCAGGGAGCCTGGGCCGTGTTGCTGTCGCGGACCAGCCAGGAAGGCGACGTCGTCTTCGGCGCGACGGTCTCCGGCCGCTCGGCGCCGCTGGCGGGCATCGAGTCGATGATCGGCCTGCTGATCAATACCCTGCCGCTGCGCGTGCGGGTGCAGGAAAACGTCTCTTTGCTGCCCTGGCTGCAGGATCTCCAGGAGTCCGCGAGCGAGCTGTTGCAGCACGAGCACGATCCGCTCGCCTCGGTGCAGGGGTGGAGCGAGGTGCCGCGCGGGTTGCCGCTGTTCGACAGCATCGTGGTGCTCCAGAACCTGCCGATCGACAAAATCCTGAGCGCGGGCTTCGTGCGCTCGCTGCCGCTGCGGCTCGCGGTTCGCCGTGGCGCCGAGCCGATGAATTATCCGCTCGCGCTGATCGTGCTCGAAGGGGAGCGGCTGACCCTGCGGCTGAGCTTTGAGCGCGAGCGGGTGGAGCCGGTGGCGGTGGAGCGCACGCTCGGTCATTTGCGGTCGTTGCTGGAGGGCATGGCCGCCCTGTCTGAGAACAGCCCGGACGCCCTGCTGGCCGATCTGCCGCTGTTGAGCGCTGCGGAGCGCCAGCAGGTGCTGGTCGAATGGAACAGCGGTCCGGCAGTGGCGCCGGCCTCCGGGAGCCTGTGGGCGCGGTTCGCGGCGGTGGCCGCCGAGCGGCCGGAGGCGGTCGCGGTGGCCGGCACCGGGAGCGGCGAGGCGCATCTCACATACGGCGAGCTGGCGGCGCGGAGCCGCGGCTTGGCGCACTGGCTGCGCCGATCGGGGGTGGTGCCGGGTGAGCGGGTAGGTCTCCGGCTCGAACGGTCGCCGGAGATGGTGGTGGGGATCCTCGGCGTGCTCGCGGCCGGTGCCGCCTACGTGCCGCTCGATCCGGCGTACCCGGAGGAGCGGCTGTCCTTCATCCTGGCGGACAGCGGGGCGCGGATCGTGGTCGGGCAGGCGGAGATCTCCGCGGCAGCGGCGAGCCGTGCGCCGGGCGGTGAGGTAGAGGCGGGGCCGGACGATCTGGCCTATCTGATCTACACCTCGGGCTCGACCGGGCGTCCGAAGGGAGTCGGAGTGACGCACGGCAACGTCCTCTCTCTCCTCGGCGCGACCGCTCCCGGCTTCGGGCTCGGCGCGGAGGACGTCTGGACGCTGTTCCATTCCTACGCGTTCGACTTCTCGGTGTGGGAGCTGTGGGGCGCGCTGGCCTTCGGCGGGCGGCTGGTGGTGGTGCCGTGGGTGGTGAGCCGGACACCGGAGGCGTTCCGGGAGCTGCTGATCCGCGAAGGGGTGACGGTGCTCAACCAGACGCCGTCGGCGTTCGGGCAGCTCGTTGATCTGGAGGAGACGGCGGCGGATCTCTCCAGCCTGCGCCTGGTGATCTTCGGCGGCGAGGCGCTGGAGCCGCGGCTCCTCCTGCCGTGGATGGAACGCTACGGCGACGAGCGTCCGCGGCTGGTCAACATGTACGGCATCACCGAGACGACGGTGCACGTCACCGCGCGCCGGATCGGCCGGAGCGATCTGGGCGCGGGCAGCCGGATCGGCCGGCCGCTGGCGGACTGGGCGGTGTATCTGCTCGGTGGAGACGGGCAGCCGGTGCCGGCCGGGGTGGCGGGCGAGATGTTCGTCGGCGGAGCGGGGGTGTCGCAGGGCTATCCAAGCCGTCCGGAGCTGACCGCCGAGCGATTCGTTCCTGATCCCTTCGGAGAGTCTCCGGGCGCGCGGCTCTACCGCTCGGGAGACCTGGCGCGCCACCCTGCGGACGGGGACCTCGAATATCTGGGCCGCATCGATCACCAGGTGAAGGTGCGGGGCTTCCGCATCGAGCTGGGCGAGATCGAGGCGGCGCTGGCAGGCGCAGCCGGGGTGGCGGACGCGGCGGTGGTGCTGTGCCGGGACCTCGCGGGCGGCGACGGTCTCGTGGGCTATGTCGTTGCTGAGCCAGGGAGCGCTCTGTCTGGTGCGGCGCTGCGGGAGCATCTGAAGACCCTTCTCCCGGACTACATGGTGCCGGTGCAGGTGGTGCGGCTGGAGGCGTTGCCGCTCACCACCAACGGCAAGCTGGACCGGCGGTGGCTGGCCGAGCGTGCGCCGGTCTCCGGCGCGGCGAGCATTGCATCGTCCGGGCCGACATCGCGGGCTCCCCGGACTCCGGCCGAAGAGCTTCTTGCAGGGATTTTCTCCCAAGTTCTGAAGGTCGGGGACGTGGGAGCGGAGGCCGACTTCTTCGCCTTGGGCGGCCATTCGCTGCTGGCGACGCAGCTTCTGTCGCGGGTGCGGGAAGCGTTCCGTGTCGAGCTGCCGATGCGGGCGATCTTCGAGCAGCCGACGGTGGCGGGCCTGGCGCGGGAGATCGAGCAGGCGGGCGTGGGAGGCATCGCAGCGCCGCGGCTCAATCCGACCGATCGGACGGATCAGGCCGATCTGCCGCTCTCGTTCGCGCAGCAGCGGCTGTGGTTCCTCGACCAGTTGGAAGGCGGACCGCTCTACAACGTGCCGGTCGCTTTGCGGATGCGCGGCACGCTGTCGGCCGCGGTGCTGGCGCGGGTGTTCGCGGAGGTGGTGCGGCGGCACGAGGTCCTGCGGACGATGTTTCATGGGGACGGCGGGCAGGCACGGCAGGTGATCCTGCCGCCGGCCGGCTTCGCACTTCCCGTGGTGGACCTGACGGCCCTGCCGCGAGCGCTGCGGGAGCCGGCGGCGGCGGAGCGGATCGCTGAGGAGTCCCGGCGGCCGTTCGACCTGGCGCGGGGACCGCTGTTGCGGGCGCGGCTCTTCCGGGTCGACGAAAGCGAGCACGTGCTGCTGCTCGTCCTCCACCACATCGTGAGCGACGGCTGGTCGATGGGTGTGCTGGTGCGGGAGGTGACGGCTCTCTACGCGGCGCTGGCTGGGGACACCATGGGGCAGCCGTCGCCACTGCCCGAGCTGCCGGTGCAGTATGCGGACTT
>DATARD010000415.1:0-45701 GCA_036264355.1 Thermoanaerobaculia bacterium | reverse complement strand
GCGACACCGAGTCCACTGAGGAGCTCCACCACGACGCCCAGGTGCTTCGGAGGTACCTGAATGCCGACATCAACCTCGGCAAGGCTGCGGAAGAGCTCGGTCTCTCTCGCCTCGATCTCCAGGACCGCTTCCTCCGGCTGGGAGTTCCTCTGCGCATCGGACCCTCCTCGATCGAGGAAGCTCTCCGCGAGATCGCTGCTCTCGAGAAGCGTTCCTGAGCCGGCTCGCCTCGAATGAGAGAGGCTCCAAGAGCCTGCGGAGCAGAAGGCCGAGGCAAGGACATAAAGGACATAAGGGACATAAAGGACACCAAGGACAAGGAATCAGCGGTCTCGTCGGTATCTTTCGTCCTTGCAGTCCTTTATGTCCTTTATGTCCTTTGCTTTTCCAGGCTCGCAGACCACCCTCTTTTTGGCCCGAATGCGCGAGAAGGGGGCACCGTAGCCCTGTACGCTCGCTGAGAGACCTCCTCCAAGCCTGCTCGTAGAGAGAAGCTCTTAGCACGTTCCTTCTCAAACGCTACGCGGAAGAGTTTTTGGGAATGGGGTGGGTCTGGAGCCAACTCGGCCTGCTGGGCAAGCTCCATTGCGGTTCGGTGAAGAGTCTCTATGTCCTGGGCCTGTTTCATCGCTGCTCCGAGCGCGGGACCTC
Source organism: Thermoanaerobaculia bacterium (assembly GCA_036264355.1). Taxonomy (GTDB): domain Bacteria; phylum Acidobacteriota; class Thermoanaerobaculia; order Multivoradales; family UBA5704; genus UBA5704. The sequence goes on along the minus strand of DATARD010000415.1, from coordinate 45,050 downwards.
TTTGCCGAGCATCTGGCGTGGGTTTCTGGAGGTCGCCATGGTTCCATGATCCTCAACGAGGAGAAACGAATCTGTCTGGAGGATACCACGGCCACGCCTGCGTGCGTATAATCCTCGGAGGGCGCCCAACACGACCAACCAGCGGAGGAAAACCCCATGTCCAAGCTCCGAGTCCTAAGCTTCGCGATGTCCATCGACGGCTACAGTGCCGGGCCGAACCAGGATCTCCAGAACCCGCTCGGCGTCAACGGTCCTGATCTCATGGAGTGGTTCTTCCACACACGCGTCTGGCGGACGATGCATGGTGAGGACGCTGGCGAGACGGGGATCGACAACGGCATCGCAGAGCAAGCCTTTTCCGGGATCGGTGCCTGGATTCTCGGGCGCAACATGTTCGGTCCGGTCCGCGGCCCGTGGCCGGATGAGAGCTGGAAGGGGTGGTGGGGCGACGAGCCGCCGTATCACACGCCTGTCTTCGTGTTGACGCACCATCCGCGGCCGCCGCTCCAGATGGCGGGCGGGACGGAGTTTCGCTTCGTCACCGAAGGCATTCACGCGGCTCTGGAGCAGGCGACCGCCGCGGCGGGGGGCCTGGACGTCCGCGTCGGCGGCGGCGTGGCGACCATCCGGCAATATCTGCGCGCGGGTCTGATCGACGAGATGCACCTCGCCATGCGGCCGGTCCTGCTCGGCTCCGGAGAGAATCTCTTGCACGACATCGATCTGCGGGCTTTGGGCTACGAGTGCGCGAAGTCCGTGGCGGGCGAGCGGGCGACCCACGTCTTTCTGCGCAGGGGGGCGTGACCGGCGATATAGTCGGAGCCATGAAACCCGCTTTTCGATTCCACCGATTCCGGCTCCCGCTGCTGGGGGTCTGTGCTCTCGCGGCGCTCGCTTTGGCCGCCCAAGCTCCCTCGTCTCCGCCGGCGCAAAAACCGGCCGCTCCCGAGCCCTCGATGTCGTTCGAGGACTACGAGCCGAAGTCGACGCTCATCGTCCCCGAGCATCCGGTCACCCGCGCCAAGTATCCCTTCGTCGACGTCCACAACCACCAGGACGGCGGCATGCCCAAGGCCCAGCTCGACAAGCTGGTGGCGGACATGGACGGCCTCAATCTGCAGGTGATGGTGAACCTGAGCGGCGGCGTTGGCGACGCGCTGCATACGACTGTCGACAACATGAAGGGACACTATCCGAAGCGCTTCCTGGTCTTCGCCAACATCGACTTCTCGAAGATCGACGAGCCGGATTTCGGCAAGAAGGCGGCGGCGCAGCTCGCGGCGGACGTCAAGTATGGCGCGACGGGCCTCAAGATCTTCAAGAACCTGGGGATGTTCGTGAAGGACAAGAACGGCAAGCGGGTGCAGACGGACGATCCGCGGCTCGATCCGATCTGGGACGAAGCCGGCGCGCTGGGCATTCCGGTGCTCATCCACACCGGCGAGCCGATGGCCTTCTGGCTGCCCATGGACCGCTACAACGAGCGCTGGCTGGAGCTCAAGCAGTTCCCCAGCCGCCGCCGCGACTCTCCGGAGTTCGCTTCGTTCGAGCAGACCATGGCGGAGCAGCACAACATGTTCCGCAAGCATCCGAAGACCACCTTCATCGACGCGCACCTGGGCTGGTTCGGCAACGATCTCGCGCGCCTCGGCAAGCTGCTCGACGAGCTGCCGAACGTCAACACCGAAGTCGGCGCCGTGCTCCACGAGCTCGGCCGCCAGCCGAGGGCGGCGCGGGCGTTCCTGATCAAATACCAGGACCGTGTTCTGTTCGGCAAGGACATCTGGGAACCGTCCGAATACTGGGCCTACTTCCGCACCTTCGAGACGGCGGACGAGTATTTCCCCTACTACCGCAAGCGCCACGCCTTCTGGCGCCTCTACGGATTGGATCTGCCGGACGAGGTGCTGCGGAAGATCTATTACAAGAACGCGCTACGCATTGTGCCCGGAATCGACAAGTCGTTGTTTCCGGCGGGGTGACTGCTGGTGCACGAGCGTCACGGCGTCCGCAACGTCACCGCCGGATCGATCCGGGTCGCCTTGCGGCCTGGCAGGAGGCAGGCCAGGAAGGCGACCATGTTGAGGATGACGGCGGAGACGATGAAGTGGGGCCAGTCGGTGCCTTCGACTTCGAAGAGCTGGCTGCCGAGCGCGCGGCCGGCGAAGTAGGAGCCGATCAATCCGAGCACGAGGCCGGGGAGGATCCAGCGGGCGCCGAGCTGCAGCACGCCGCGGAGCACCTGGCCCCGGTTGGCTCCCAGCGCCATCCGTACGCCGATCTCCCGGCGGCGCAGGAAGATCGAGTGCGCCACGACGCCGTAGATGCCGAGCAGGCAGAGCACCAGGGCGAGCGCGGAGAAGGCGGAGAAGAGACCGGCGGTCAGGCGGCGGCGCGCCGTGCCGGTGGAGAGCAGCGACGACATCGTGGTGATCTCCGGCACCGGCTCGCTGGGATCCATGGCGGCGACCTCGCGCCGCAGCGCGTCGGCCAACCCTTCCGGCGGCAGACTGGTGCGGACCGCCACGTTCAACGAAGCGGGCGGCGACATGTCGGGGCCCAACTGGTGGTGCGACAGGATGACCAGCGGCGTCATCCCCGATTCCACGTCTTCCTGCTGGATGTCCTCCACCACTCCGACGATCTCCGCCTTGACCAGGCCGCCGCGGAACAGGAGGCGCCGGCCGAGGGGGTCCTTCCCCGGGAAGAGGAGCTTTTGCATGGAACGGTTGATCAGGGCGGTCATCGGCGCGTCCGGCGACAGCCGGGGATCGAGGTCGTGGCCCGCCGCGATCCGCGTGTGCAGGGTGTTGGGATAGCCGGAGCTCGCGACCAGCCGGCCCACCAGCGGCTGCTTGTCCGGCGGCACCGGCTCCTCGCCCTCGACGGCCACCTTGGTGTGCGACACCCCGGTGGTCGGCACGGTGTCGATCAGGGACGCGACCTCGACGCCCGGCACGTGGCGGATGCGCTCCAGGAGCCCCTCGAAGAACACCCGCCGCTCCACCGTGCCAGGATACTTGGCGTCGGGCAGGCTGATCTGGACGAACATCAGATTGTCGGGCTCGAAGCCCAGCGGCATGCCGTTGACATGCTGCAGGCTGCGCAGGAGGAGCCCCGCCGCCGACAGCAGCACCAGCGCGAGGGCGATCTGGCCGGTGACCAGGAGCCCTTGCGCCCACTGCGCCCGCTTGCTCCCCGAGCCGCCGCGTCCCCCTTCGCCCAGGAAGCTCTTGGGGTCGGTGCGCAGGGTCTGCCAGGCGGGCCCGATCCCCGCCAGGAGACCGGCAAGCGCCGTGATGGCTATGGAATAAGCCAGGGCATGGCCCGAAAGGCTCACCTCGTCGATGCGCGGCAGGTCGGCGGGCTGGGTGGCGACCAGGAGGCGCAATCCCCAGTCCGCGAGGAGCACGCCCAGACCGCCTCCGGCCACGGCGATCAGCAGGCTCTCGCGCACGGTCTGCCCGAAGACGTGGCGCCGCCCGGCTCCCAGGGCGACCAGGACGGCGGTTTCGCGGCGCCGCGCGAGGCCGTCGGCGAGCAGGAGGTTGGCCACGTCGGCGCAGGCGATCGGCAGCACCAGCCCGACGCCGGCCAGCAGGACCAGGAGATTGGTGCGCGTCGAGCCCACCAGCAACTCGGTGAGCGACTTGGCGGTGAGGGGATAGGTCAGGTCGATCTGGCCCGGCAGGGCCTCCTTGTAGACCTGATCGATGCGGACCATCTCCTGCTGCGCGGTGGCTTGCGAGACACCGGGCCGCAACCGGCCCACCACCTGCAGGTAGCCGGCGCCGATGTCCAGCAGCTTGCGGCTCATGAAGTTGACGTCGTCGGGGCGGGGGAGGTAGATCTGGACGTCCTTGAAGGGGAAGCGCAGCACGTCCGGCAGGACGCCGATGACGGTCGTCGGCCGGCCGTCGATGTCCACGCTCCGGCCGACCACGTCCCGGCTGCCGGCGAACCGTTTCCGCCAGAATCCGTAGGAGAGCAACGCGACGTTGCCGCCGCCCTGCTTCTCCTCGTCCGCGGTGAAGGTCCTCCCCAGGAGCGGCCGGACCTGCCAGACGTCGAAGAACGAAGCGCTCGCCCGCACTCCCTGGAGCTCCTCCGGCCGGTCCTTCTCGGTGAGCCCGACCGGACCCTGGTAGTAGGCGGTGACGGCCGTGGTCGCGCGGCTCTGCGCCGCGATGACCTGGTACTTGGGCCAGGAGAGCGGACGCAGGTCTTTGAGACCGGAGACCGCCGAGCCGAGCAGGATCAGGCGGTCCGCCTCGCGGTAGGGCAACGGGCGCAGGGCCACGGTGTCGAGCAGGCTGTAGATCGCCGTGTTGGCGCCGATGGCCAGCGCGAGGGTGGCGACAGCCGTGACTGTAAGGCCGGGGCGCTTGGCGAGCCGGCGGATAGTTCGTCCGATTTCGCGAAACATGGGCAGGTCGATCCCCCTGGACAGCGTCCTCGAAAGGAGCCGAGGGTATCACACCGGCTCCGCCGGCCAGCTCAAAGATGTCACGCTTCCGTCGATCTGGCGTACTCTTTATGCAGGGGAGCGCTGCGGCTCGACGACAGCGCTCAAAACAAATGACCGCCCCACCAAGGAGGCATCATGAATGTAGCCACCGTCGCCACCCAGTCCAAGCCCACGCGCTCCATCTCCCTGCGTCCGACCCATCTCGCGGACCCGCTCCTCTCCACCAAGATCACGATCGGGCCGGTCCCGATCGCGGCGTAAGCGCACTCTGTAGGGAACGAGCCCTTCGCCCCCAGCCCCGCCCGGGGAGGGGGGTGAGGGGTTGAGGAGGTAGGCGGCGTTTGCGGGGGGAGAGGCTCCGCCGGCCGCCCCGGTGTCCCGCTTGTGGCGGTCCGGCGTACTCTTATTGCCAGGGGGAGCGTTGCAGCTCGCAGCGCTCAAACATTGACCGCCCCACTCAAGGAGGCATCATGAACGTAGCTCACGTCGCCATCGAGTCCAAGCCCGTTCGCGCCATCTCTCTCCGTCCGAGCCGTCTCGAGGATCCGCTCCTCACCGGCAAGATCGCGCTCACGACCACCGTGATCTCGGCGTAACCACAACCACCACCGGGATCGGTGGAGTTACAGGCAGGAAGGAGAGAGAAGCTGATGAGAGTTCTGTTGACCCAACCCCCCCTGCTTCCGCTCGCGGAAGTCACTCCACCGCTCGGCCTCACCACCCTCGCGTCGTGGCTCATCGCCCAAGGCCACGAGACGCGCATCCTCGACCTCGACCTCGACGTCCGCGCACGCGATTCGGCGGACGAATCGTGCTATGTACCGCTGTTCGAACGGGCGCTCGACGAATTCGCCCCCGACGTCTGCGCCGTCACCTCGATGTACAGCAACAGCTTGCAGGCCGAGCACCTGGTGCGGGCCGCGAAGCGGCGCCGGCCGGATCTCGTGACGGTGGCCGGAGGGGCGCATTTCGGCGCTCTCGGCGTCGCGTCGCTGCGCCGCCTGCCGGAGCTCGACTTCGCCATCCAGGGAGAAGGCGAGCCGGCGCTTGCCAAGCTGCTCGAGACCCTGGCGGCCGGCAGCTCGTGGAAAGACGTCCCCTCCCTCTGCCACCGCGTGGACGGCGAGATCGTCGTCAACCCGTCCCCGGCGCAGATGAACCTCGCCGACCTGCCGCCGATGTGGAGCACCCTGGGCGATTCCCTCGACCTGCGGCGCTACACCGCCACCATCCAGCCGGGGACCGAGCGGCGCCTCATCTACATCGAGGCCGGCCGCGGCTGCCCGTTCGCCTGCACCTTCTGCGCGACGGCTCCGTTCTGGAAGCGGCAGTTCCGCGTCAAGCCCGCGCAAATGATCGTCGACGAGATGCGCTACCTCTATGAGGAGCACAACTACGACAGCTTCGTGCTGGTGCACGACCTGCTCACGGTGAGCCACAAGTTCATGGCCGAGCTCTGCGATGCCCTGATCGACGCCAAGCTGCCGGTGGAATGGCTGGCCAACTCGCGCACCGACATCCGCCTCAAGGAGCTGGTGCCCAAATTGAAGGCCGCCGGCTGCTGGAAGCTCTTCTTCGGTGTCGAATCCGCCTCCGCGCGGGTGCAGGATCTGGTCGACAAGCACCTCGACCCGGCCGACGCCATCACGACCCTGGCCGAGCTCGCTCGGCACGGGATCTCGGCGACCACGTCGTTCGTGGTGGGCCATCCCGAGGAGAGGCCGGACGAGATGTCCGCGACGATCGCCCTGGGAGCGCGGCTCAAGATGATGGGCGCGGAGCTGGTCCAGTTCCACCGCATGCGCATGTGGCCGCCGGCGCCGATCACCAAAATGGACCTGCCGGTCACTTTCGACATCGACTCGCTGCGGATCGAATACCCGTTCCCTGAGGTCCCGCAGGAGGACGTCGACGCCATCCTCTCGGACAACGACTTCTTCAGCGGCTACTTCGTTCCCGAGACTGTGGCCGGCACGAGCGCCCAGTTGGCGCAGGTGGAGATGTTCTTCCACCACACCGTGACCCTGTCGCCGTTCACCATCGCCGCCCTGGGTCAGCTCACGCACGGCGGCCTCGTCGCCGCCTTCTACGACGCCCTGGCGGACGTGGGCTCCTTGAAGCGCGAGGAGCTCAGTTGGGACCCGACGACGGCGCCGCACACCGTCTGGCGCGTCCTGCGTCCGCTGTTCAAGGCCCTGATCGCCCACGCTCCTTTGACCGCGGAGACCCGCACGCTGGCCGAGGGAATCTTCGGCTACGAGGAGTGGCGGCTCCACTTCGCCACCGGTGTGCCGGCGCCGGAGCCGGCCGCGGCCGAAGGCAACACCTGGTCGGCGTACCTCTCGCCGATGGACATCTCAGCGGCGATCGAACGCCTGCGGGCCGGTGAGGAGCTGACCGAGGATCTGCTCGAGCCGCGCATCCTCATCCTGGCGCGCGAAGCGGCCGGCGGGTTCGCCTCGTTCGAGCTCGACGCCGATCAGCTCTCCGAGCTGAAACGGCCCGACAGCGAGCTGGTGCGCGAGCTGTCCGCCGTCAACTGAAGCCGGACCACGGAGGTTGGAGGGGCCGGAGAGGCTCCTCCAACCTCAAATATCACAAGGAGGTATCATGAACGTAGCTCCCATCGCCGTCGAATCCACGCCCGAGCGCTCCATCTCCCTCCGTCCGAGCCGTCTCGCGGATCCGCTGCTGTCCTCGAAGATCACCACCGCCATCACCGTGATCCACGCGTAACCACAATCCGCGAGAGCACTCCGGAGGGACTCCAGCCGTCTTGGAGTCCCTCTCGCCTTTTCGGGTGGCTTGCGCCTTGCAGCGACGGACGGAGGCATGGCGGCTCGACGAAAGCGCAGCGCACCGGACGAGGTGACGGCAGGAGCCCTGCCGGCGGAGGATCTGGCCGGCGCTTTTCCTCCGCTCCCTCTACCCATCCGATCCTGGTGCCCAGGATCAAGCCGCCGGGATTCACCGGCAAGGCGCCGGGCGGTCCGAGCCGCTGGATCCAGGGACGTTCGACGGAGTGGGAGCCGCTCGCTCCGGTCCTGGTGTGCGAAGTGCGCTACGACCACTTCTCGGGCGACCGGTTCCGCCACGGCACGAAGTTCCTCCGTTGGCGTCCGGACAAGAATCCGAAAGCGTGTACCTTCGAGCAGGTGTGGTAGCGTACGGGACCGCGCACAAAGTCCGCTTTGATGGAGAGGTCTGCATGGCTATTCAAGAAAAGAATCCGCCGCAGGGGCTGCCCGACATCGTCGTCGCTGCACCGGAAGAGCCCCACGCCGCCACCTTCCGGCCGTTCATCCCGGCCTCGGTCGTGCTGCCCGAGCTGACGTTCCTGCCGCTCTTCATGGGCACCTTCCTCGGCATGGTCTTCGGCGCCTCCTCGCTCTACCTGGTGCTCAAGGTCGGCTTGACGGTGAGCGCGTCGATTCCGGTCGCGGTCATCTCCATCACCTTCTTCCGCCTGCTCTCGAAGCTCGGCTACCGCAAGGCCTCGATCCTCGAGAACAACATCGTGCAGACCGCGGGATCGGCCGGCGAGTCGATCGCCTTCGGCGTCGGCGTGACGATGCCGGCGATCATGATCCTCGGCTTCGACCTCGAGATCACCCGCGTCATGCTGGTGGCGATCCTCGGCGGCCTGCTGGGCATCCTGATGATGATCCCGCTGCGCCGGGCGCTCATCGTGCAGCAGCACGGCCTCCTCAAGTATCCCGAGGGCACGGCGTGCGCCGAGGTGCTGAAGGCCGGCGCCACGGACGAGGAGCGGCTGATCGCCGCCCGCTACGCGCAGGAGGGGGCTCTCGCCGCCGGGGAGAAGGCGCCCGCCGCCGCCGCGGCGACCTACTCCGGCGCCAAGACGATCTTTGCCGGCTTCGGCATCGGCGTCGCCTACAAGGCGGCCATGCAGGCCTTCAAGCTGTGGAAAGAGGTGCCGCAGAAGATCTTCGGGGCGCCCTTCGCGGCCGGCTCGATCTCGGCCGAGATCTCTCCGGAGCTGCTCGGCGTCGGCTACATCATCGGCCCGCGCATCGCCTCCATCATGTGCGCCGGCGGCGTGCTCGCCTACCTGGTGCTGATCCCGGCGATCAAGTACTTCGGCGGCGTCGCCACCGGCATCATCGCGCCCGGCACCATGCCGATCAGCCAGATGGGACCCGACGAGATCCGCGGTGCCTACGTGCTCTACATCGGCGCCGGCGCGGTGGCGGCGGGCGGCATCATCAGCCTGTTCCGCTCGCTGCCGACGATCTGGCACGGGCTCAAGGGCGGCCTCTCCGATCTCAAGGGGAAGCGGGGCGCGGCGGCGGCGCCCTCTCTGCTGCGCACGGACCATGACCTCTCGTTCAAGTTCGTGATCGCGGGCATCGTCCTCCTCACCGTCCTCATCATGGTCTTCCGCACCCTGCACATGAACTTCTTCGGGGCGCTGCTGATCATCCTCTTCGGCTTCCTGTTCGTGACCGTGTCGTCGCGCCTCACCGGTGAGATCGGCTCGTCGTCGAACCCGATCTCCGGAATGACGGTGGCGACCCTGCTCCTCACCTGCCTGGCCTTCCTGGCCCTGGGCTGGACCGGACCCATCTACTACGTGACGGCGCTCTCGGTGGGCGCCATCGTCTGCATCGCCTCGTCGAACGGCGGCACTACCTCGCAGGATCTGAAGACCGGCTTTCTGATCGGCGCGACGCCGCGGGCGCAGCAGATCGCGATCCTGGTCGGCGCCCTCGCTTCGGCCCTGGTGCTCGGTCCCCTTCTCCTGGGACTGAACGAAGGCTCGACCGTCTACGTCCCGCTGACCGACAAGGCGAGCGGCCACATCGTCGCCCAGGGCTATGCGCCGGACCTGCACACCGACGTCTCCCAGCTCACCACCACGGCGCAGCTCCAGGGACCGCAGGCGACCTCCGACTCCGCCACCTACCACGTCTGGCACAAGACGGACGAGGTCGGCGGCCCCGCCGGCAAGTACCTGGTCGACGACCGCGGAGTGCCGGTCTACCTCGCCGACCCGGGGATCAACGGCATCCACAAAACGCGGCCGGACGGCAGCACGGTCACCAAGTTCGACGCGCCGAAGGCGACCCTGATGTCCTACATCATCAAGGGGATCCTGAACCGCCAACTGCCATGGGGCCTGGTGCTGCTCGGCGTGATGATCTCCATCGTGCTCGAAATGTCGGGCATCCCGTCGCTCGCCTTCGCGGTCGGCGTCTACCTGCCGCTCTCCTCGTCCTCGCCGATCTTCATCGGCGGCGCCGTCCGCTGGCTGGTCGATCTCTACCTGCGCAAGAAGCTCGCGGCGCGCAATCTGACTGAAGAAGAGCTGACGGCGGAAGGGGACAAGAGCCCCGGCGTGCTGATGGCCTCCGGCTACATCGCGGGCGGCGCCATCGCGGGAACGGTCTACGCCTTCCTCAACCTGTGGCCGCGGTTCACGGACTTCACCAAGTGGGCCGACGAGACCATGAAGCACAACCCCGTCTTCGCGGGCGCCTGGTCGGATGCGCTGACGGTGATCCCGTTCGCGGTGCTCTGCCTGCTGCTCTATCTGGCAGGGCGGGAAGTGATCCTGACGACGAAGGCGAAGAGCTCCTGAAGACCGGCTGAGGGGGGGCCTCCCCGGCCCCCCGCGCTCCTACCGATCGAAAACTACTGCGCGAAGGTATCGCAGCGGTTGATGTCGCCCGAATCCATTCCGGTCCTGAACCACTGCACCCGCTGTTTCGACGAGCCGTGGGTCCACGTCTCGGGATTCACCGAGCCGGTGGCCTGCTTCTGAATGCGGTCGTCGCCCACCGCCGCGGCGGCGGTCAAGGCGGACTCCACATCGTTCTCGTCGATGGCGATCGGGCTGTCGGCGGTGCTCCGCTGCTTCAGCGAATGCGCCCAGACGCCGGCGAAGCAGTCGGCCTGCAGCTCCAGCTTCACGGAGAGCGCGTTGGCCTGGGAGGGGTTCCTCTCCTGCGCCGCGCTCACCTTGTCGCTGATCCCCAGCAGCTTCTGGACGTGGTGCCCGATCTCGTGGGCGAGCACATACGCCTGGGCAAACTCGCCCGGCGCGCCGAAGCGATCCTTCAGCTCCTGATAGAAGCCGAGGTCGATGTAGGCTTTCTCATCGACGGGGCAGTAGAACGGCCCCATCGCCGTCTCGGCGAAGCCGCAGCCGGAGCGCACCTGGTCGGTGAAGAGAGCCAGCTTGGCGTGCCGGTAGCGCTGATGGTCACGGGCGAACTCCTGGTCCCAGAAATTCTGGACGTCGCGCAGCACGGCGCCCACGAACTTCGATTTCTGGTCGTCGCCGGGTGACGCGTTTTGCGGCCCGGAAATCGGCGCTTGCCCGCCGCTCGGGCTGCCGCCGCTGCCCAGGAGAGCGAAGAAGTTCCGCTTGAAAATGAAGCTGAGAAGGAGCAGCACGATAAAACCGCCGATGCCGATGTGGGCGCCGCCGAGACGGAACCCTCCACCACCACCGCCTCCGGTACTGCCTCGATCGTCCTCGACGTCGGGATTGGGGTCACCCGGTGTCCACCGCATGCTCTCTCCTCCTTGTCAGGGTTCAGTCCCTGATCATAGCCCAAGGGCGTGTCAGCAAAAGAGAGGCCAACCCGCGCGGAGTCAGTGCGGCGGCTCCCCTTTCGCCTGCGCGGTGGCGCCGTTCTGGCCTTTGGGTGCACAGCGCGGGGTGACGCTGATCGAGCCGTTGTTTTCGAGGATCGCCGTATGCACCTCCTCCGGGCAGGTGCAGCCGGACTGGCGGAGAGCCGCGTTGAGCTCATGCCGGGTGAGCTGGGCGCGGGCGAGCACGTCCTCGAAGATCTTGCCGTTGTGAATCAAAACCTCCGGACGCCCCTCGATCAGCGCCTCCAGCTTCTTGTTGCGGAAGGTGAGCAGCCCGACGAAGTGGTTGAGCGCGATGAGCGTCGTCGCCGAGATGAGACCGCCGATCAGCGAGTTGTCGCCGCCATTCATCGAATTCTGAACCGCATTCGACAGCACCAGAAGGAGGACCAGGTCGAAAGGAGCGAGCTGGCCGACCTGCCGTTTGCCGGTGACGCGCAGGATGATCAGGATGAACAGATAGACGAGGAGCGAGCGGACGATCAGCTCCCACCACGGTATGGCCATATTGAACATGGATTCGAGTCTCCTGGGTAGGAGGCTTATTCTATGCCGGAATGGGTGGGAGGGGGGGTGGGGGCGCCCATGGTAGACTGGCTGCGTGACCATCGCTTCGCAACTGCTGACCGCCGATGACCTTCTTCGGATGCCCGACGATGGCTGGAGGCACGAGCTCGTCCAAGGGGAGCTGCGCCGCATGCCACCGCCTGGATACCAGCATGGCCGGACCGCCAGTCGTATCGGCGTCAGCCTGTCTATCCACGTCGATCGTCATGACCTGGGGGTCGTTCTCGCCGCGGAAACGGGCTTCCTCCTGAGCTCCAACCCCGACGAGGTGCGCGCGGCAGACGTCTCGTTCGTCTCCAACGAGCGGCTCGCTACGGCCCAATTCCAACGCGCGAAGTACTTTCCCGGTGCCCCGGATCTTCTGTTCGAAGTGCTGTCGCCGTCCGACACCTATACCGCCGTCCAGGAGAAGGTGCTCCGTTGGTTGCGCTTCGGCGCTCGGGTTGTTGTTCTCGTCGACACCGAGCGGCACCTCTTCGTCGTGCACAAGCCTCACTCTGAGCCGGAGATTCTTGGTGTCGCCGATTCGTTTGCGGCCGAAGAAGTCATTCCGGGTTGGACGTTCTCGGTCAGCGACGCATTTCCTGAGAAGTGAGGCACGCTCACTGACCTCCAGGACAGGAGTGCCGTGGAGCCCCTCCTGAGAAGCCGCGGCTCGGGGTGTGAGGTGTTGTCGCTGCGGCCTAAACTAATTGCCTGGGAGAAGTGCTGTCTCTTCGGGGATCTGCGGTATAGTGGCGGAACGAAATCGTTGTCGGAGCCTCTCGAAGGCCGTAAGGGCGTCCAGTCATGACTCACCCCAAAGATCCATTGCTTCAGCGACTGAACTCTTCTGGCTTTCCCCTCCAACTGAGGGTCCAAGATGAAATCGAGCAAGTGCGTTCTGACCACGGGTGGAGTGTTCTGGCTTCAGAACATTACTGGAAACATCCTTCGCTAGAAATCGATGGCTATATAGACATTATTACCGGCTACGGCATAGTCCGTTTGGTAATTGAGTGCAAGAAAGCGGCAGAATCTATCTGGCTCTTCTTGGTCCCCGATGAGTCTGCCTCTGCAACCAACCGAGTCAAATGTCTCTGTACCGTTCTGTCTGATCGCTCGTTTGCGGTTTTTGACTGGTTTGACCTTAGCGCTGCGCCGCCCTCGCTGGAGGCAGCGTTTTGTCTGGGTCAAGGCGAAAAGGATAATCTATTGTTGGAGAAGACAGGTGATACTCTTCTTAAATCCATTGAGGGATTTGCTTTTGAGGAGCTATCGCTTGAGACGCCAAGGGGCGAGAACCGCATCTATGTCCCTGTGGTTGTGACCGCAGCAGATCTCAAGGTATGCACCTTCGATCCAGCCAAAGTCAACATAGAAACTGGCCGCGTCGAATCGGCTGAGTTTAAATCAGTGCCATGGATGCGTTTTCGGAAAGGCTTAGCTCAAAGCTTGGAGACACAACGTCAGAGAGTGAGCTTAGACCAAGCTATCCGAGAGAATGAACGCTCTGTTCTTGTGGTGCAGGCCAAGGCACTTGCAGATTTCTTGTCGAAGTGGAATATCCATCCACCTGCCGGAGAGCAGTGGCCTCACTGGACGCAGCACAGACAACGCTGATAGATCCTCAAGGGTGCTGCTCAAGCTGAGGACTGGGCTGCCCTTAGCAGGACGGAAGGAACTGTCGCATAATCTTGGGTGCAGCGGATCGCGTTTGCGCGAGTTTAGCCGGGAGGCTCAATGCGGTGAAGGCCCTCGATCTGGTCGAAGTCGCTATCGAAGCTGCAGAGGGCACTTGCGCGATGCACCAAGGCAGCGGCGGCATGCAAGGCATCGCGAGCGACCAGATCTGGATAGCGGTCGAGCAGAACTCGCGCCGCATCGAGGATCTCGGCTGTGATGGGAATCACCAAGGGGACGATTTGCCGGGCCAAATCGTAGACTCGCCCGCCTTCCGGCCAGCGCCGGAGAGCGCGGTACCGGTGAAGGATCTCCTGGAGCACTTCAGCGTCCACGACGGCATCGATCTCGCCCTCGGCAATCCTATCCAGGAAGGCAGTGCTTGGTTCTTTGTGCGGGTGCTCCGCCCCCGCGGCATACATGAAGATGTTGGCGTCGATCAGAATCACGGCAGGAGATCTTCCGGCCGGGGAACGGATTCCCGCTTCATTGCTGCCGGATCTCCTACGGGCAGAGAAAGGCTGGCCAGTTCCCTCACCGCCGCGCGCCGGACCTCGACCGGTAGAAGGCCGTACTGAATTTCACAGGCCCTCCGCACCAGATCTCCGAGGCTCGTGCCGCGATGCTCAGCCAAGCGCAAGAGCCTCTCATGGAGCTCGGGAGGAAAGAGGATCGTGGTTTTCTTGGTCAGCTCCATATATACCTCCACAGGTGAACTATGAGCTGCCGGCTCACCAGGAGTCAAGGAGGCGTGCTCGTCCCGCGAGCCTCGAAGCGCTCGACTTCCGCCCAGACTGCATCGAGGTCGAGGACGAATCCGTCGCAGCCCGGAATGTCGATCTGGCCCTCGGCGGCGCCGAGGAGATGCTCGTAGCGGCCCTGAGATCCCAACCGCAGGATCTCCAGGCTGCGGAGCTGCGGATCGACGATCCAGTAATAGCGCACTCGGAAGGCGGCGTAGTCCACCACCTTTTCCACCCGGTCGCGGCGGCCGTCGCGAGGCGTGGGGGAGACGATCTCGATGGCGATGTCGGGTGGCTGCGTGATGATGCCATTCGCAGGCGGTAGAGGAGTGCCCGCCAGGTAGATCGTGAGATCGGGCTTGCGGCCTCATGGGTTGAACTCTACCGCGGATTCCTGAAGTAGGTGCCGGTACATCGAGCCGATACTCCGGTACATCGAGCGGATGCGCCGGTACAACGAGCCGCTGCTCCGGTACATCGAGCCGATGACGAGCCACGAATGACTGCAAGGACATAAAGGACACAAAGGACATCAAGGACCAAGGACGACAAAGACCGATCTCGCGCGGTGTCCTTTAAGTCCTTGAGGTCCTTTTCGTCCTTGGGTCTTGTCCCTGGGCTACTTCGCCGGCACCAGCGCGCGCAACGCCTGCTCGACGCGGCGTTTCCAGGCGGCGTCGCCGGGCTCGAATTCGATTCCCGCGGAGGTGTGGTCATGCCAGCGGATGGTGCCGCGGGCTCGCAGGAGATCGGAGCGGCCGGCGATCGAGAGGGCGAAGTCCACCTGGCGGCCGGCGGTCCAGCTTTCGGGGACGGAGGCGAAGCAGGCGCCGCCGGGGGAGAGGTCTTCGAGACGGACTCCGACTCTTTCGCCGTCGACCGTGACCATCACCGGACGGTCTACCCAGATCCGCGGCTCGCGGCGGCTGGAGGGCGCGAGGCGGGCGCGCAGACGCGAGCTGCGGCGGCGGACGCCGAGCGCTCGCAGCAGGGTTTCCACGAAGGGGTGCTCGCGCAGGAGCTCCCGCAACGGTGCCAGGGGGAGGTGCCACAGGGTCGTGGCGCCCAGGGCGCGGGCGGCCAGGCTGCGCGGCGCTCCTCCGAGCTCCTCTTCGCCGAAGATCTCGCCGGCGCCGAGGTCGAAGACGCGGTCGATCGGCTGCCCAGGCACTTCGGTGCGCAGCAGGATGGCGCCGCCGGCGACGATGTAGAGGCCGTCGCAGGGGTCGCCGTTGCGGTAGACGACCTCGTTGGGGCGGCAGGTCCGCTCGCGCAGGTGCGCCGCGAGCCGGTCCAGACGGTCCTCGTCGACTCCTGCGAAGGCGGGCAGCCCGCGGAGGCTGGGCTCGGACATGCTCAGCGCACCCGGCGGTAACGCTCGATGGAGGCCGCGGACGCCAGGAGGGGGGCCACCCGGGCCTGGATCGCGTGCAGGTGGTCGGTCTGGGCATGGGCTTCCAGGTGCGCCAGGCTCTCCCACTCCTCGATGAAGGCCAGCTCGGCCGACCGGCCGTGGCCGCGTACCAGGTCGTAGCGCAGACATCCAGCCTCGCGGCGCGTGGGCTCCACCAGGGTCACGAGCGCCGCTTCGAGCTCGTCTTCCTTGCCGGGCGCGGCCACGAACGTGGCGATGACGTGAACGATCTCTCGGGACATCTTTCCTCCTCTCGCGCGTATCTCCGATCGGCGGGTCGGGCGGAGTATAGCGCGAGGGGATCAAGCCATCCGACGCGTTCTGGTGGAAAAGGTGTTGACACATGGTTCGTCTTCTCCTACTATCCAAACAGTCGTTTGAAACGGACGTTTGATTCAGAGCGAACCATGAGCGAAACCGAGACGAAAGAGCACGTCGACACCCGCGAGAGCCTGCTGGACGCTGCCGAGAGCCTGTTCTCCGAGCATGGTCTCGCGGCGGCCTCTCTGCGGGCCATCACGCAACAGGCCGGGGTGAACCTGGCGGCGGTGAGCTACCACTTCGGCTCGAAAGAGGGGTTGGTGCGGGCGGTCTTCTCCCGTCGTTTGAAGCCGCTCAACGATGAGCGGAAGGAGATGCTGGAGGCCTGCGACCTGACCGCGGCCGACGGTCTCGAGCAGGTGCTGCGGGCGTTTCTGGTGCCCGCGGTGCGCATGATCCGCGACGCTCCGGAGGGCGTGCACGGCTTTGGCCGGCTGATGGGGCGGGTGTTCTCCGAGCCGAATGAAGAGGTGCGCAAGGTGGTGTTCGCGGAGTTCAAGGAGACGGTCGATCGCTTCATGGCCGCGTTCCGTGTGTTGTTGCCGCATCTGTCGCCGGAGGAGCTGACCTGGCGCTTCCATTTCGTGGCCGGCTCGATGGCTCACACCATCGGGTGCGGGCAGATGCTCGAAGAGTTGTCCGGGGGGGTGTGCCGATTTGCCAACGTCGACGACGCCCTTGCCTATCTGGAGTCGTTCTTGTCTGCCGGGCTGCGCGCTCCCGCGGCGGCCGGCTGTCCGCAGCATTCTCAAGGAGATTGAGCTTTGAAATCCGGACCCTTGCTGTTCCTGGCTCTGGTGGCGGCGGTGCCTGCGGGCGCGCAGGTGCCGGCCGCCCCGGCGCCGGTTCCCAGACTGTCTGCTCCGGCCGCACCGGCACAGCTCACGCTGGCCGACGCGCTCAAGCGGGCGCTGGCCGCCAATCCCGGCCTCGGCCGCTCGCGCGCCGACGTCAACGCGGCGCAGTCGCAGGTGAACGTGGCCTTTTCTTCGATCCTCCCCCACATCGGTTTCAAGGGGAGCTACACCCGCAACGACCGGGAGGTCTCTTTCGGCTCGGGCAATGACGCGGTGACGATCCTCCCCTACAACGATTGGAGCTACCGCTTCACCCTGTCGCAGCCGATCTATGCCGGCAACCGCGAGCGGAAAGCGCTCCAGCAGGCGCGGCTGTCGGTGGATTCGTTCCGCCAGGGGCTGCGCGGCGCCGAGGACCAGCTCATCCTGTCGGTCACGTCGGACTATCTCGCGGTCCTCGAAGCCGAGGACCTGCTCGCGGTCGAGGCGAAGAACCTGACGCTGGCGCAACACCGGCGTGATCAGGCGCAGGTCTTCTTCGATGCCGGCGAGACCACCCGGGTGGACGTGCTGCGCGCCGAGGCGGACACCAAAGGCGCCGAGCGGCGGGTGGCGAGCGCGCGGCAGACCCGCGAGGCCGCGGTGGGCCGGCTGCGGCTCGACCTCGCGATGGAAGGGCCGATCGAGGTCACGGCGCCGGGGAATCTGTTTCCCGCCCTGCCGGCGGAGAACGACCTGACCGCCGCCGCGGAGGCCAACCGTCCCGAGGTGGCGCAGGCGCTGGCCGCTCTGGAGAGCGCCCGGCTGGAAGTCCAGAAACAGAAGAACGCGCGTCTGCCGCTGGTCACCGCCGACGGCGCCTGGATCCAGCAGCGCTCCGCCTTTCCGACCGACAAGTACGCGCAGCTCAGTCTCAACTTCAGTGTGCCCATCTTTGACAGCGGCGAGATCAAGGGCAAGGTCGCCATCGCCGAGGATCGCCGGCAGCAGGCCGAGCTGACTGTGCAGGAGGTGCGCCAGTCGGTGCGCGAGCAGGTGCATCAGGCGCTGGTCGACTTGCAGACCGCCGAGGCCAATCTGCGGCTCTCCACGGAGCAGCTCGCCGCCTCGGAAGCCGAGTCCAACCAGGCGACGGAGCTCTACCGCGCCCAGGAGCTGACCGCGCTCGAAGCGCAGCAGGCCGAAACCTCTCTCGCGGACGCCCGCCGCACCGTCGCCAACAGCAAGCTCGACCGCGACGTCGCGGAGCTGCGGGTGTGGGCTGCCGCCGGAACGCTCAAGAAAATCGTCCCCTTGGAGGGTGTGCAATGAAATCCCGGGCCTTGTCCCTTGCTCTTTTGCTGTCGTTGCTCGCCGCCGCCGGTTGCGGCGGACCCAAGAAAGACGTCGCTACGGCGGCGGCGACTCCCGTGGCGACGCCGGCTCCGGCGCCGTTGCCGGCGGACCTCAAGGACGTGGCCGGCCTGACCGCGACGCCCACGCCGGCGTCATCGGCGGCGTCGGCGGCCGGGAGCGAGCCGGAAGCCGGCGCGACCCCGGGCTCCGTGGTGGCCACCGGCGAATTCGTGGCGCCGGTGCGCTCCGAGCTCGCGGTGCGCATGCCCGGCCGGGTGGGCCAGGTGTTCGTCGACGAAGGAAACAAAGTCCAGAAGGGCCAGCCCCTGCTCCGGCTCGAGACCCAGTATCTGGAGCTCGACCTGAAGCGCACCGAGGCCGACGTCGCCCGCGCCAAAGCCACGGCCGACGACGCCGAGCGTGATTTCAAGCGCAAGCAGGAGCTGCTCGCCAAGGACTCGGTCGCCAAGGCGGCCTACGACCGTTCGCAGACGACGTTCGCCTCCGCCAAGGCGGCCACCCAGTCGGCCGAGGCCGCCCGCGACCTGGCGAAACAGCACCTGGATGACGCCGTCCTCCGTTCGCCCATCACCGGCGTCATCGCCGAGAAGCGCACCGACGTCGGCGAGCGCATGGGCGACGCCTCGGTGGCGTTCGTGGTGGTGCAGACGTCGCCGATCAAGCTGCGCTTCCGGCTGCCGGAGCGCTATCTTGCCAATGTGCGCAACGGGCAGATCGTGCGCGCCTCGGTCGATCCGTATCCGGGAGAGGTCTTCCAGGGCCGGGTGACCCAGGTGGGTGGCGTGATCGATTCGGCGACCCGCACCGTCGCGGTCGAGACCGAGATGCCCAACCGCGACGGCCGTCTGTCGCCCGGCCTGTTCGCCCGTGTGGAGATCGACGTGAAAGGAGGCGCGCGATGAAACGGCTTGCCCAGATCTGCATCGAGCGGCCGGTCTTCGCGACCGTGCTCATCCTCGCTCTGGTGGTCGTGGGTCTGTTCTGCTACTTCAACCTCGGCGTCGACCGCTTCCCCAAGGTCGACTTCCCGATGGTCACCGTCACCACCCGCCTGGTCGGCGCGGCGCCGGAGGAGATGGAGACCGAGATCACCGACAAGATCGAGGAGGCGGTCAACACCATCAGCGGCATCGACCAGCTCACCTCGACCTCGGCCGAGGGCGTCTCGATCGTGATGATCCAGTTCGACCTCGAGAAGAGCGCCGACGTCGCGGCGCAGGAAGTGCGCGACAAGGTCAACGCCGTGCTCGCCCAGCTTCCCAAGGAGTCCGATCCGCCGATCATCGAGAAGCTCGACGCCGACTCGGCGCCGATCCTCTCCGTCGCGCTCTCCGGCCCGGCGCCGACGCGCGACATCACCGAGTTCGCCGACAAGACCCTGAAGCGGCAGATCGAATCGATCTCGGGAGTCGGCCAGGCGCGCGTCATCGGCGGCCAGCTCCGGCAGATCAACATCGTGGCCGACACCGCCAAGCTCTCCGCCCTCGGGCTCACCGTCTCCGATCTGGTGCATGCGCTGCAAGCGCAGAACGTGCAGATCCCGGGCGGCCAGGTGGAGCAGGGCTTGCGCGACCTCACCCTGCGCACCTACGGCCGGGTGAACAAGCCGGAGGAGTTCGGCGACATCCCGATCGCGCCGCGCAACGGCTATCCGGTCAAGGTGAAAGACGTGGCGGTGGTCGACGACGGCGTGGCCGAAGCCGAGACCATCGCCCGCGTCGACGGCAAGCAGGCGGTGGTGCTGCAAGTGCGCAAGCAGTCCGGCACCAACACCGTCGAGGTGATCAACCGGGTCAAGGACCGCGTCGAGCAGCTCCGCGGCCAGCTTCCGCACGATTGGAAGATGGTCATCGTGCGCGACCAGTCGGACTACATCACGGCGGCGGTCGACGCGGTGAAAGAGCACCTCGTGCTCGGCTCGCTGTTCGCCGCGCTCATCGTGCTCCTCTTCCTCAAGAAGTTCCGCCTCACCGTGATCTCGGCGGTGGCGATCCCGGCCTCGCTGATCGCCAGCTTCGCGGCCATGGAGTACTTCCACTTCACCTTGAACGTCATCACCCTGCTCGCTCTCGCCCTGGTGGTGGGCATCGTCATCGACGACGCCGTGGTGGTGCTCGAGAACATCTACCGCCTGCTGGAAGAGAAGCGGCTGACGCCGCGCGAGGCGGCGCTCCAGGGCACCTCCGAGATCGCGCTCGCGGTGCTTGCCACCACCCTGTCGCTGATCGCGGTGTTCCTCCCCGTGGCGTTCATGGGCGGCATCGTCGGCCGGTTCATGAACTCCTTCGGCATCACCATGGCGTGCGCCATCGCGGTGTCGCTCCTGGTGAGCTTCACCCTGACGCCGATGATGAGCTCGCGCTGGCTGAAGGCGCTGCCGCCGAAAGAGGTGGATCCGGAGGCTCCGCCGGAGGCCGAAGGGCTCCATCTTGCCGGCGACCCGGACGCGGCGAGCCGCCGGGGGATCTATGGCTACGTCGAGCGCGCCTACCTGGGCCTCCTCGACTGGTCCATGGCGCATCGCTGGGTCATCGTGCTCCTGATCGTCGTCGTCTTCATCTCCACCGTGCCGCTGGGCAAGATCGTCAACAAGAACTTCCTGCCGCAGGACGACGAATCGCAGTTCGAGGTGCAGGTGCGGGCGCCGGAAGGCGCCAGCCTGGAGACCACCGAGAAGATCGCCAGCTCCGTCGCCGCCCGCATCCGGCAGGTGCCCGGCGTCGAGCGGACGCTGCTCACCATCGGCGACGACCAGCAGCGCACCAAGAACCTGGGCGTCATCTACGTCGCGCTGCAGCCGGTCAAGAAGCGGAAGCTCGACCAGTTCCAGATCATGGACAAGATCCGCCAGGACGTCCTGCCGCAGTACGCGGCGCTCGGCCTGCGCAACAACCTGGCGCCGGTCAACGTCTTCGGCGGCGGCATCAACGCCGAGATCATGTTCTGGGTCGGCGGTCCCGATCTCGACCAGCTCACCAAGTACTCGCAGACCCTGATGGCGAAGCTCAAGTCCATGCCCGGCGTGGCCGACCCGGACACCAACCTGATCGTCGGCAAGCCGGAGCTGGGAGTGCGGGTCGACCGCGCCAAGACGGGGGACCTGGGAGTCAACGTCAACGACATTGCCTCGACGCTCAACGTCCTCGTCGGCGGCCAGGAAGTGACCAGCTACATGGAAGGCGGCGAGCAGTACGAGGTGCACGTGCGCGCCGACGTGAAAGACCGCCGCGACCGCCAGGGCATCGAGCAGGCCGAAGTGCCCAGCCTGCGCTCCGGCAAGATCGCGATGCGCGACATCGTGCACTTCACCGACGGCACCGGTCCCTCGCTGGTCAACCGCATCGCGCGGCGCCGGCAGGTGCTGATCTACGCCAACATGCAGCCCGGCTACTCCTCGCAGACGGTGATCGACACCCTGACCAAGACGGCGCAGGACCTCCACATGCCGGCGGCCTACTCCTACGGTCTCACCGGCCGTTCGCGCGAGCAGGGGAAGGCGGCGGTCAACTTCATGCTCGCCTTCCTCCTTTCGATCGTCTTCATGTACCTGATCCTGGCGGCGCAGTTCGAGAGCTGGCTCCACCCGGTGACCATCCTGCTCGCTCTGCCGATGACGATCCCGTTCGCGCTGTTCTCGCTGGTCGTGCTGAACCAGTCGCTCAACATCTTCTCCGCGCTGGGCATCCTGGTGCTGTTCGGCATCGTGAAGAAAAACAGCATCCTGCAGATCGACCACACCCTGGCGTTGCGCCGGGCCGGCTTGCCGCGGGCCGCGGCGATCCGCCAGGCGAACCGCGACCGGTTGCGGCCGATCCTGATGACCACATTAGCCTTCGTGGCCGGCATGGTGCCGCTCGTCGTCTCCTCCGGCACCGGAGCGGCGACCAACCGCGCCATCGGCTCGGTGATCATGGGAGGCCAGACCCTCGCCCTCCTGCTCACCCTGATCGGCACACCGGTCGCCTACAGCCTGTTCGACGACATCGTGGAGTGGGAACCGTTTGCCAAGCTCGCCGGTCTCTTCGGACGCCGGCAGCCCAAGCGTGAAGAGGAGCCGGCAGCGGTCTGAGCCGCTGATCCGTTTTCCGGGGAGCCGACCCGCTCCCCGTGTCGTTCATAGCCGCCGGGGTGGTCCGAATCCGCTCCGGCGGTCGTTTTCTTTACTCGAGATTGACGGCGGAGCGCAAGCCGTCTTCCACATCGCGAAGCGCAGA
Organism: Thermoanaerobaculia bacterium; assembly: GCA_036264355.1. Lineage (GTDB taxonomy): Bacteria > Acidobacteriota > Thermoanaerobaculia > Multivoradales > UBA5704 > UBA5704. The sequence goes on along the minus strand of DATARD010000415.1, from coordinate 22,884 downwards.
TTCCGGCAAGGAGCCGATCCTGCGCGTGAGCTTCGAACGATCCAGCGTCGTGATCTGGTGGCAGAGGGCGACGGAATCCGCAAGCAGCCCCCCTGTCCCAGTGGCGAGAAAAACGGCTGTCGGTCCACGGCGGCGCTGAGCCCCGGAAGTCGAACAGGGGATGACGATGATAGATTGCCACGAAGGCGCCTCGTTGAAGGCGTCGTGGGACAGGATGATGACGGGGCGTTGGCCTTGTTGCTCCGACCCTGAGCGCGGGCTCAGATTGGCCAGAAAAACATCTCCCCGCCTCATCGCGAAAGCTCGTCCGCGAGGCTTTCGAGCCCTGCCTGCTCCAGATCGTTGTCCAGGTCCAGATCCGTTCCTGCGTGCTCGTTCGCCCAGGTGGCGATCTCGTCATGGAGCCGCTGCCGTCGCCGCTGTGTCAGCCAGCTCTGCAAGGCCTCTCGGGCGAGCACTGTCGCCGGCAGTCCTGCGCGCTCAGCTTCGTCGTGAAGCATGTCGCGGAGATGTGGAGGTAGAGGGAGATGGAAGTTGGAGAGCGTTGCCATGGCTGACCTCCTGCCACAACTATATGCCATCTCATGCTGCCTCGCCAACGCCCCCAGACCGTAGGTTTCAGGAACTTGGCGGCAACGCCACTTGCCGCGCCGCAGGGGCTGATACCCGGCTGCTCTCTTTCGGCCTGCTTTAGTTGGTTCTACGCTGTGACGGTTGGTTCCGATAAAAGACGAGGCTCTCCGGTCGCCGATGGCCTACGATCCAGGGCTCAGGCCACGCAGGCCGAAGGATCGCGGCACGAAGTCGGCCGGCGTCGAGAGCTCGAACACGTCGTTCTTGACCGTTGCCAGGAAAAGACCTTGGTTCAGAGCTTGGATGCGCAGGTTTTCGGGGATCGTGACGGCGGCCAGGATACCGAAGAGCTTCTTGCCGCGATGCTCGGGGAAGGCCTGCTGAAACCGTCGCAGGTGTTCGAGGATTTGCTGGATGCTGTCTTCGCGGAGCTGGCTCTTGATCTCGACGAGATAGACCTCGTCGCTCGCCTCTCCGGCATGGCCGACGATGTCGATCTCGTAGTCGGCGCCGTTGATCTGGAACCTCTGGGGAGCGGTGATCACCGTCATGCCGAACCGTTCGCGCAGAATACGCTTCAGGGAAGGCCGAAACATAGGCTCGGTGTCGACGCCGAAGGCGTTGCCGATCTCGCCGAGACGGCGTTCGAGGCTGGTGATCAGCCGATCGGTCTCGCGGCGAGAGGCGAGGATCTCCTCACGCCACCGCCGCTCGGACTCCTCCCACCGCCGCTTGGACTCCTCCCAGCGCCGCTCGGATTCCTCGCGCATCTCCCGGATCGCGCGGCTGTTCTCAGCCACTGCACGGCTGGTTTCGGCGACCAGGCTTCTGAGCTCTTCGTTGGTCATCCCAAGACTCCACGGCCAAGATAGCACACCGCTGGCCGGCTCCTGCACCAGTCCTCCTGCTGAGGCCTTGAAGTATGTTCAGCGCACTCTACGGCCTGCCCGTTACCCCTCGCGCGGCGTCTCATCTTCAGGCTTGGGCGGGTATCAGCAGGGGTATAAGATGTCTTACCGGGAGGCCGGCGATCGCGTCCAAGTGGAATTCGACTCCGACGTTTTTGGAGCGTGGATAGGGCGCTGATTGTCGATGCTTCGCCTTTGATACTCTTCGCCCGTGTCGATCGCCTCGACCTCTGACTCCATGCCTTTCGCCCTCCATCCGGCCCTCGATCGCGACACGGTTCCGGTGACGCGCTTGGCGCTCTGCCGGATCCTGCTGATGCGCGACCGCCGCTTTCCGTGGCTGATCCTGGTCCCGGAGCGCGAGGACGTCCGGGAGATCGTCGAGCTGACGCCGGTGGACCGCGGGACGCTGATCGAGGAGATCGCTCTGGTGAGCGAGCTGCTGACGCGGCTCTTCCGGCCGGACAAGCTCAACGTCGGCACTCTGGGCAACGTTGTGCCGCAGCTCCACGTGCACGTCGTCGCCCGGTTCACGACCGACGCCGCCTGGCCCGGACCGGTCTGGGGCTCCGGCAGCGCCGAGCCCTATGGAGAGAAGGAGCTGGGAGATCTCGTGGAGCGGTTGAAAAGGGAGCTTTGAACCTTCGTGGTCCGAGGTTGACCTTCCCCGCGCTCGGAGCGATCCAGGAACGCGGGAGAGAGGCGGTGGCCCGCAGGAGCGCCGCCGCAGTCCCTTCGCCAGCCGCGGAGTTCGCGCCGTATGCCACAGTGGAACGGCCGCACGCGGCGGACAAACGCACGAGCGCTGCAGCGGAGCGTCGAGAGGGGACGGCCAAACGGAGGAGCGCCGCAGCGGGACGCGCGCGAGCCGCAAATATCGCGGCGGGAGACGCGGGGGAACGTCTGCGAGCCGTCAACGTCTCGGCGCGGGACACGGTGGCTCTCTCGTGAGCGGCTCCCGCCGGCTCGTGAGCGGCCCGCGAGCGTCCGCCCACGTCTCGTCAATGTCCGCGAGCGGCTCGTGAACGTTCGCCCGCGTCTCGCCAACGCCGGCGAGCGGCTCGCCGAGGCTTTTGAGCCGCTCGCGCCGGGATATTTGTGCCTCTCGTGGAGAGATTTGCTGTTCGCGACCCGGCGTTTTGTGTTCCGTTGTGTCTCTTCGTCCTCTATGCCTGTTTCGTCGTGTCTCGCGAGCTGAGCGCGATAACGCTCGATTTTTCAGATGCTTCGGGACTTGGTCCGGGCGTAGAGTCTCATTGGATGGGCGTCAAGGGTATCCCCTGCCAGGAACCACAGCAAGCTGTGGGTGTCCAGGAGAAATCTCAAGAGGTGAGCTCTTTGAAGTCCTCAAGAGGCGCGTCAAAATCCTCGGCGATGGTGATGAGCCCCTTGGCGCTGCCGAAGCGGCGTTGCGGCTTCTCCTGAATCGGTATGGTGATTGTCATGTCCGATGCTCTCCATGAGGCCAAACTTCGAGCCGGGGCCTGTCAGGCTCAACCCTACGACGGAGGGCTGTTCCCTCATCATCATATGCGAAGAGCCACACTTCACGGCACCAGCTTGAGCACACTCACCGCCGCGCCGGGCAGGAACGGCTTCGGTTCGCCGGTCTCCCACGCCATCTCGTCGTCGCCGTAGTGCGGCGACAGCGGATTGCCGCTCTCTCCCGCCGGCATGTGGAAGAAGCCGGTCTCTTCGTGGCCCGGGGAGACCACGAAGCGCTCGGAGGCTCCGAAGACGGGGTTCTGGACGCGCGGCATGTTCTGGTCGCCGGGGAGCTGGTGCGGCGGCAGGTTGAGCCAGTGGCCGAGGATGGGGATGGCGTCTCCGAGCGGGTGGCTGATGTGCAGGGTGTTGCGCTCGCCCCAGGTGCGCGCGGCGAGGTTGGAGGCTCCCGGTCCGTAATCCGCGAGCAGGGCGTCGACGGCGGCGAGGATCTCGTCGTCCCAGCTCTTGAAGCGCGGATCGAGAAGGTGGGCGGGGCGCTGCTGGACGAGCGCCCAGAGCGGCGCCTCGAACTGGCCGACCGAGAAGAAGTTGAAGCGCTCGTCGGCCTGTCTGCAGTGGCTGAAGAGCGGCCGCAGGGCGATGCCCGCCAGCTCGAAATGGAAGACGTTGACCGCCCGGTAGGCCGCGGAGCCCACCGCGGCGTGGCCGGTCCAGGTGGTCTCGACGATCCGCTTGAGCTCGCGGCGGCGCGGATGGCCGGCCAGCGCCTGGTCGTTGAGGGCGGCGAGGAGCACGCCGCGCCAGCGGTCGAGGAAGAGGGCCCGGTCGTCGAGCTGGATGGCGAGGAGGTCTTGCGGTGTGGCCTTGTCGAGCGCCATCAGGTCGTCGCGGATCTGGCGGGCGCGCGCTCCCTGGTCGAAGCCGCCGTCGCCCAGGAGGGCGAGATCGGCGCCGGAGACGACCCGGTTGTTGGCGGTCCAGATGCGGCCGGACGGCGGATCGACCACTTTCGGCACCTCGGCGGGGCTCAGCCAGCCGTCCCAGCGATGGCTGCCGTCGGCCCAGGAGGTGGGGGTGAGGCCGTCGAAGCCGACGCGCTTGGGAATGCGGCCGATGATCGTCCAGCCGATCCGGCCGTCGGCGTCGGCGACGGTGAAGTTCTGCGGCGGGATGCCGGAGAGGTGGGCGATGTCGATCGCCTCGTCGATCGTGCGCGCGGTTTCGAGGCGCAGCGATTCGAGGTTGATGACGTCCGGATGGTGCGCGATCCAGGAAAGCACCTGCGGCCGGCCGCGGTGGTCCTTGCCGGTGACCGGTCCCCAGAGGGTCCAGGGGACGTCGAAGATTTCGTCCCGCTGTCCCTTCACGCGGATGTGCTCGCTGAAGTGCTGGATGCGGTGCGGACCGTCCGGCGCGCGGTAGACCTCGGGATTTCGGGGATCGCTCGGATCGGTCTCCAGCAGCACGACGTCGTGCCAGTCGATGTAGGAGTTGGTGAACCCCCAGGCGATGCGGTCCGTGCTGCCGGCGGCCACCAGCGGCGTGCCCGGCAGGGAGACGCCGGTCATGCGGCGCTCACCGCCATTGGCGCCTGAAGGGTCCGGCAACCGGATGGAGGCGCGATACCAGGTGTTGGGGACCGCCAAGCCGAGGTGCATGTCGTTGGCCAGCAGGGCGTGGCCGTCGGTGGTGTGCGAGCCGGCGACCGCCCAGTTGTTGCTTCCCACCATGGCGCCCTGGACGTCGTCGGGAGGCTCCGGGAGCGCTGCGGTCCTGGCGGGAGGCGCGATCCGCACCGGCGCCCATTGCGGGTTGCGCAGATCGAAGACCTGCGGCCCGGGGATCGGCGCCGCCGCGATCGGCTCGCCGGTCAGGGGAGCGTCCCATTCGGTGCCCAGGGGAGCGAGGAAGGCGGCGAGCTCGGCGGGGAGGATTTCCTGGAGCAGGCCGCGGGAGGATTCGCCGTAGCCTTCCGGTTTTTCCAGGTTGCCGAACATGGCGAAGACGACGAGGAGGGTGTCCTCGCTGCGCCAGGGAGCCGGCTCGACGCGCAGAATTGCGTATTCGAACGGCTTGCCGCCGAGCGCCTTGCGGCCCGCCTCGACACCGCCGGTGTAGGCGTCGAGCAGGGCGCGGTCCGTGGGCGACAGACCGGCGATGATCTGCCCGGCCTCGGCGCGGAAGCGGTGGATGCGGGCCGCCTTGTCGGCGCGGACGGCGAGCGGTCCGAACAGCTCCGACAGCTCGCCGGCCGCCTTGCGGCGCATCAGGTCCATCTGGAAGAAGCGCTCCTGCGCGTGCAGGAAACCGAGCGCGCGCGAGGCGTCGATCCGGCTGGCGGCGTGGACGGTCGGCGTGCCGAGGGCGTCCCGCTCGATGGTCACCGGCGCGCTCAGCCCCGGCAGGCGGACCTCGCCGGCGACCTGCGGCAGGCTGTCCTTCATGGCGCTCCGCAGCCACAGGGCGCCGAGCCCCGCCGCGGCGGCGAGCAGGACGATCAGGACGACGAGGGCGAGAACGGCCCGGCGGACGATGCGGCGGCCTCTCTGCGACATTGACGGCTTCCTCCTCAAGAGCCGGCCGCGGCCGGTGCAATAGCAGCGAGCAGCTCGGCGAGGACCCGGGCGTGCTCTTTTTCGATCGCGTCGATCTGGTGGGCGCAACCGTCCAGGTCGTCGCCGTTGCGGGCGCTGCGCTCGAGCTCGCCGCACAGCTCGGCCAGGCGCAGGGCGCCGAGAGCTCCGCTGGAGCCTTTGAGGGAATGGGCGCGCCGCTCCAGAGACTGGCGGTCCCGGCTGGCGAGGAGCTCGCGCAGGGCGGCGAGGTAGGGCTGGGAGCGGAAGGTTTCGACCAATTCGCGCAGCACGTCACGGCCCGCGGCGCGGCCCAGGGAGCGCAGGCTCTCCAGGATTTCGCGGCTCACCGCCCGGCGCGCGCCGCCGGCAGGGAGAGCCGCGGCGTCCGGGGCGGCGGCGGCGTCCTCCGCCGGCAGCCAGCGGACGAGGACCTGGCTCAGCGTTTCGACGCGGAAGGGCTTGGCGATGTAGTCGTTCATCCCGGCGGCGAGGCACTTTTCGCGGTCTCCCCGCATGGCGTGCGCGGTCAGCGCAATGACCGGAACCTGCCAGCGGTCGCCGCTCTTCTCCCGCATCCGGCGGGTGGCTTCATAGCCGTCCATCTCCGGCATCTGGCAATCCATGAGCACGAGGTCGTAGTCCGTCTCCTCCAGGGCCGCCAGGGCCTCGATCCCGTTGCTGACCGCGGTCGCCTCGAAGCCGAGGCTCTTGAGCTGCTCGAGCACCACGAGCTGGTTGACCGGATTGTCCTCGGCGATCAGGATGCGGCTGGCGTGCGCCGGCAGGGCCATCCCTTCCGGGAGGGGCTCGCCGGCGGCGATCCAGTCCTCGGGCTGCGCCGTCCGCGGCAGGGAGACACTGAACCAGAAGATCGAGCCGGCGCCGGGTGTGCTCTCGAAACCGATCTCCCCTCCCATCAGCTTGACGATCCGTTTGCTGATCGCCAGGCCGAGCCCGGAGCCGCCGAAGCGGCGTGAGGTCGACGTGTCGGCTTGCGAGAACGGGGTGAAGAGCTGGTCGCGGACGTCGTCGGGGATGCCCATCCCGGTATCGCGCACCGAGATGCGGACGCGGCCGTCCGCACCGCCTTCGGCGTGCATTTCCACACTCCCCTCGGTGGTGAACTTGATGGCGTTGCCCAGCAGGTTGATCACCACCTGGCGCAGCCGCCCGGGATCGCCGAGGCACCAGTCCGGCAGGTCGCTGCCGAAGGCGAGCTCCAGGGCGATCCCTTTCGACTGGGCGCGGAAACGGAGCAGCTCGACCGTTTCGCCCAGCATCGTGGATAGGTGAAAGGCGACCGTCTCCAGGGTCAGCTTGCCGGCTTCGACCTTGGAGAAGTCGAGGATGTCGTCGATCACTCCCAGCAGCGAGGAGGTGGAGGACTGGATCAGCTCGGAGTAGCGGCGCTGCGGTCCGCTGAGGTCGGTCTTGAGGAGGAGGTCCGCCAGGCCGAGGATGCCGGCCATAGGAGTGCGGATCTCATGGCTCATGTTGGCCAGGAACTGGCTCTTGGCGCGGTCCGCCCGCTCGGCGGCCTCCATGGCGAGGGTCATCTCTTCGGCCCGGCGCCGCATCGTGATGTCCCGGTTGACGCTCAGGATGGCGGACTGTCCCTCATAATCGATCGCCGAGGCGTTGATCTCGAGCAGCATCTCGCTGCCGTCCTTGCGGGTCTGCGTGGTCTCGAAGTTGTGGTAGACGCCCTTATCGAGCGTTTCGGCCACCTGCCAGCGTCCGCGCTCGGGGGACAACGAGATGTCGACCAGCGACAGGCCGATGAACTCTTCGCGCGGGAAGCCATAGATCTCGCACGCCCGGCGGTTGACGTTGAGCACCCTCTCTTCGCCCGGCTCGAAGATGATGATCGCGTCGTGCGCGTTGTCGAAGATCTGCCGGTAGTCGCTGCCCAGGCGGTCCAACTCGTCGGTACGCTCCGCGACGAGGCGCTCGAGATCGGCCTGGGTGTGGTGCAGGTCGTTGCGCGCCCGCTCGAGCTCGGCAGCCCGCATCACCGCCAGATGGGTGTTGAGGAGCCCGGCCCAACGTTCGGCATTCTGATGCTTGGTCACCAGCAGGAGGTACACGACGTAGGCGACGATGGCGAGGGCGAGCTTCATCCCGATGTCTCCCGCCTGGATTTGCAGCACGGCGATCAGGGGGCTGCCGCACAGGAGCAGGATGAAGGTGCAGGTGAACAGCGGGGCCAGCGAATAGGCGACGGCGATGCTGGCCGCGGCGGTGCCGATCGCCATGCCCGCGAACGAGCTCGGCGCCGCGAGGCCGCCGTCCCGGACCGAGAACCAGATCATGCCGCCGATCAGGGCGCCGGAGAGCAGCAGCGAGCCGAAAAATCCCTGGCGCCAGCGCCTCGGGCCGCGGTCATACAGCACCTCGAAGCGGTGGATCAGGACACCGCGGAAGCCGGAAAGGGCGCAGACGGCGACCAGCAGGGTGGCGAAGACGGCCGTGTGCTTCTGGGACAGGGAGGAGATCGTGCCCAGGACGAGGACCGCGATCAGATGGAAGACGAGCCCGGACGAGGAATGCGACGCCATCGAGCGGCAGGCCGCTCGTCGCATCTCCGGGGATCGTTGGAGAGGGACCTCTGATGTGTGCACGCCTGCAGCGCTCCGGGGACGCGGGCAGCTTGGTGAAACCGGCTCCCTGCAAAATATCCGTCCTCTCGCCTCCGGGTCAAGCGGGCGGCTGCAAAGTCAGCCGCCGCCCATCCGCCAATGTAGACTTCACGCCGCCGTGAGCGAGCCCACCTTTCCCGACCTGCGCGCCTTTCTCGATCGCCTGCGCCGCGATGGCGACCTCGCCGTGGTGGAGGCGCCGGTGGACGCCCGCCTGGAGGCGGCGGAGATCCACCGCCGGGTGATCGCCGCCGGGGGGCCGGCGCTCCTCTTCACCAACGTCCGCGGCGCCGATTTCCCGCTGGTGACCAACCTGTTCGGAACGCCGCGGCGGGCCGAGCTGGCGTTCGGCACCCGCCCTCTGCGCCTCATCCGTCGTCTGGTCGAGCTGGCCGAGACGCTGCTGCCGCCCACCGCCGGCAAGCTCTGGGGAGCTCGCGACCTGGCGCGCGAAGCGCTGCGGATCGGCACCTCCCGGCGCCGCTCCGGGCCGGTCCTCGACATCGTGACAGACGACGTGCGCCTCGACCGGCTGCCGGTCCTCACCACCTGGCCGGAGGACGGCGGCCCGTTCGTCACCCTCCCCCTGGTCTACACCGAGCATCCCGCCGGCAAGGGGCACAACCTGGGCATGTACCGCTTGCACGTCCACGATCCGCGGACCACCGGCATGCACTGGCAGATCGGCAAGGGCGGCGGCTTCCACTACGCGGTCGCCGAGGCACGGGGGGAGGCGTTGCCGGTGACCGTCTTCCTCGGCGGTCCGCCGGCGCTGATCCTGGCGGCCATCGCGCCGCTGCCCGAGAACGTCCCCGAGTTGATGCTGGCCTCGCTGATCGCCGGGGAACGGCTGGCGCGCGTCACCCCTTCTCCGGGACCGCATCCGTTGCTGGCCGGCGCCGAATTCGCCCTCATCGGCCGCGTGCCGCCGCGCGAGCGCCGGCCCGAGGGGCCGTTCGGCGACCATTACGGCTACTACTCCCTGCGCCACGACTATCCGGTCTTCCACGTCGAGCGCATCGCTCACCGCCGCGACGCCATCTACCCGGCGACCGTGGTCGGCAAGCCGCGGCAGGAAGACTTCTTTCTCGGTGATCTCCTCCAGGAGCTGTTGTCGCCCCTCTTCCCCCTCGTCATGCCGGCGGTCGAGCAGCTCTGGTCCTACGGCGAGACCGGCTACCATTCGCTGGCGGCGGCGGTGGTGAAGCAGCGCTACAAGCGCGAAGCCATGGCTTCCGCGTTCCGCATCCTCGGCGAGGGGCAACTCTCGCTGACCAAGTTCCTCCTGGTCACCGACCGCGCCATCGGCCTGCACGACTTCAAGGCCACCCTGGAGCACGTGCTCGCGCGGACCCATCCGGAGACCGACCTCTACGTCTTCTCCAATCTGTCGATGGACACCCTCGACTACACCGGACCGGCGGTCAATGAAGGATCGAAAGGCGTCTGGCTGGGCTTGGGGGACGCGGTGCGCGATCTGCCGGCGGCATTCAGCGCCGCGGAGGTGCCGCAGGGGATGACCGAAGCGCGCGTCTTCTGTCCAGGCTGCCTGGTGGTGGGCGGACCGTCCTATGCCGGCGAGCCGGGAGCGGCGGCGCGGTTCGCCGCGCATCCGGCCTTCGCCGGCTGGCCGCTCGTCGTCCTCACCGACGAGCCGCGCCGGGCGGCCGCCAGCACGGTCAACTTCCTGTGGACCACCTTCACCCGCTTCGAGCCGGGCGCCGACATCCACGCCGCCGATACACGGCTGGTCCGGCACCACGTCTCCTATCAGCCGCCGGTGCTGATCGACGCGCGCATGAAGCCGTGGTATCCCGCCGAGCTGTTCGCCGATGCGGAAACAGCCAGCACCGTGAGCCGGCGCTGGCTGGAGTACTTCCCGGATCGCGCGGTCGAGATGGGGGATTCAAACACCGGGCATCTCGATCCGGCGTGATCTTCGCGCGTCCCTTTACAGGTGCAGCAGCTCGTTGCCGCCGTACCGGTGGCGCCGGCTGTCCGGGATCGCCGGCATCGCGGGGCGGCGGAGCTGCTCCTCGCCGAAGAGGCGGCGTAAGAATTTCATCGCCTCCTCCTCGACGAGGTCCGGTACCAGCTCGGACACCTCGATCTTGCGGCTCAGCAATCCGAAGCCCACCCCTTCATGCGTGACCCGTACCAGCCGGGCGGCATCGTCGCCGAAGAAAAGCAGGGACCGTTCGAAATCCTCCCACCGGTCGAGCTTGATGCGCAGACCGGCGGCGGTCACGCGGTGGAAGATGGAGGCTGACTCCACCTTGCCGACCAGCATGTCCTTCATCTCTTCCAGCACCGGCACGACCACCGATCGTGCGGCCCGGTTGAAGCTGTCACGGAAGGGCTCGTTCTGGCGCACGAAGTCCTCCGGGTGGGCCCGTTTCTCGTCCAGCATCTCCTCGTGGCGTCGCAGGAGCTGCTGGAGTCTGTCGTAATTGGTTTTGTCCATTTGAAGGTCGCTCCTCGCCACGGATGCTCTGCCAATCTCATGCCAGGCTAGAGAGCAGCCGCAGGGACTGACCCTTGCAGCGTCCGTCCATTAGCCGTACACTTTCTTCATGGCGGGTCATACGTCGAAAAGAGCCCAGGCCAAGCCGCGCAGTGAGCGGCTGGAGGCGCGCATTTCCAGCGAGCAGAAGGCGCTGTTCCAACGTGCGGCTGAGCTGCAAGGGCGGACGCTCACGGACTTCGTCATCGCCAGTGTGCACGAGTCGGCGGTCAAGGCGATTGCCGAGATGGAGGCGATCCGCCTGACTGCGGCGGACAGCCTCGCTTTTGCCGAAGCGTTGCTCCATCCGCGCAAGCCGGACCCGGGGTTGCGGGCCGCCGCAGAGCGGTACAGGAAGATGGTTGGGGGAGGGAGTGACCGCGACCGAGAGCCCGCTGTATCGGATCGATCCGCTTAGCGCTCACCACGACCGGGCCGCATTCTCCTCGGGAGTGGAGCCGCTCGACCGCTATCTGAGAGCGCAGGCTGGCCAGGACAGCCGGCGCAGGGTGGCATCGTGCTTCATCCTGACGCCGGCCGATGAGCCCATCCAGGTCCTCGGCTACTACACACTCTCGGCCCTGAGCATCTCTCTCACCGACTTGCCGATCTCCATCGTCAAGCGCTTGCCTCGGTATCCGACCGTGCCCGCCACGCTCATGGGGTGGTTGGCGACCGATTCCCGGCACCGTGGAAAACGCCTGGGCGAGTTGCTCCTCTTCGATGCGTGCTCACGAGTGCTCAAGAGCGAGATCGCGACGTTCGCGCTCGTCGTCGATGCAAAGGATGACACCGCCGAGCGGTTCTATGCTCGCTACCGTTTTCTCCAGTTCTCGGCCGGCAGCCGCCGAATGTTCTTGCCGATCACAGAGATCGCCGCTCTCTTCCCCTGAACAGCCGCGAAGCGGTCCGGAAAGGTTTCCGGACGCTGGATCTCACGTCGCCCCTTGCCGCTGAGCTCGCGTCCTACTGCGAATTATCGTCCATCGACGACGGGCTGTCTTGACGTTCACCGTTACACGGGGGTACTCTATCCCCGTGGAGGCTTCTATGCAAGACGAGCTCAGAATCAGGACCGTCCTCTTTCGCGAGGGTGACTGGTGGGTGGCTCAGTGCCTCGATGTGGACATTGCTGCTCAAGCCAAGACCGAGAACGATCTCGAGTATGAGCTGGGACGCATTCTTGTCGGCCACGTCATGGCAAGCGAGACGCTTGGAGTGAAACCGTTTGCCAATCTGCCTCCTGCGCCCCGCAGATACTGGGACATGTTCTTTGGGGCGGCATCGAAGTCAACGACCATGATTCCCTTCTTGCCCGTGACCGTATCGCATGCTCTGCCAAAGGTCGAAATGAGGGCGGCCTAGGGGGCACTCTTTGGGGAAACACCCCTGGCAACTGACGCTTCGGCAGTTCCTTGAAAAAGTTGAGCGGGATTTCGGTGGCGCGCGGACGCTCCAGTTCGCGTTCGGTCCGCATGGCCGGATCGACATCTCATTCTTGGCAGTCTCGCCTGAGCGCTTCGCTCTGGTCTTGGGCATCGACCCGGACGAAGAGATGACTCCAACGGCTCTCCGGAGTGCCTGCGTCCAGTTGGGCGTACCTCCCGAGTTGTTCGGACTGGAGCACGAGGAGCCCTACTATCCTCCTGAGGAAACCATCCACTAGCGCTACCGGAAATCCGCTACACTCCGCCGGATGCCCAGGCGAACCGATCTCGATCGTGACCAGCACCTGGCCCCGTGCCGTGCGCGGAAGGCCCGGAAGACAATGAGAGGGGCGGTAGATCCCGTTTTCTGGAGCGTCCGTTTCATGGATTGCATCGTCAGGCCGCGGCGCGGCGTGTCGCATCTGCGTCTCGCGACCGGGGCGTCAAGATGGTCAATGCGACCGCCACGATGAAGAGCGCCGGCACATCACCTGCCAGGTGCCCCATTTGCGCCGGCTGGGTGACCGCCTGAACAGCCATGATTCCTCCGTGTACGACGCTAGACCACACGGTGAACCAGACAGGCTCAGATTGGCTAACGGATCACGTGCGGCCAGGATCAAGAACACGCCAAGTGTGGCGTAGATGCCAACGATCATCATCGGGTAATCGGAGTGACCGGCGTGCCAGATCCAGCCGGACGGCCAGAACAATATCAGTGGGTAGAGAGCAAGGCACGCGAGGCCCGCCAAGATTAGAATGATCCGCAAATACTTGAGGCGAGAGACTACGGTCATAGCGGACGTCGAAGGGTTAGATTCCAGTGGGCAACGCGCGGGTAACCATCTCGATCAGTTCCTCTGCGATATTGGTTGTACCTTGCGCGCCACGTAAGGCGGCCTCTCTCCGGTGTTGTGGCGCGCGTGAACCGGCGTAGATGAAGTAAGGGGTGGACTTGTCATTCGCACGCACTGCTTCGAGTAGGCCGTACCCCTCGCGAGGGCCTTCCTTGCGGCCCATGTCCGAGATGATCGCAGCGAACTTGCGGACGGCGAGTACACGAAGTGCCTCGTTGGTGGAGAGCGCAAGGGTGAACTCCAAACCCATGGACTCAAGCGCTTGGCGCTCGTAGACGTTGTTTTCGGGGCGGTCGTCAACCCAAAGCACCTTGTTGCGCCAGTCGTGCTCTCCGTCTCGGGCCGCTGCTTGTGACGCCTGGAATCCAGCAAGCACGCTCCCGGCCGCGCTGCGGGCTGCCACACCAACCTCTTCGAAGTTTGCAGGTACAGCTTTGTCCTTTGTTGTCGCAGCAGCCAGTGAGACTGCTCCAACAATCATCCTTTCCAGCTGTTCGACGGTAAGTTGCGATACCGACGAGTCCTTCCGTGCGGTGGCGTGAGGCTGCGTTGTTGCGGCTTGGGCAACGACTTCCTTCGCGCGGTCGGCAATCTTCGCGATTCGGCGCTCCCAGACGTCGCCCTGGACAATCTGAGGCAAATCCTCGTCCACGAGAGATGGCTCGGCGATGTACACAATGATCGGCTTTCCCGCGCCCAAGAACGCTCCGAGCTCCGCCCCACCAGCTCGAGTCGATAGATTTTCGTGTCGCAACGAATATGCAGAGGTGGCAGCGCTCGACCGCGGCTCGTAGTTGCTCCCGCAGGGATGCGCCGGGCTTGATCTCAGCCGGGTTCCAAAACGGCACATCACGCAGCGTCAGTGCATCTGTGATGTTTTCGAACTCGGGCTTGTTCTCGAACGAGTGACTGATGAAGGCGCTCATGGTGGTGAACTGCCTCCGCATGTGTTTTGGAATCTAACCTCTACTGTGACCGACATAGGCCCAGCCTGCTCTCACCCTGCTCAGATGGGCGGCACCTTTCTCCTTGCCGAGCGAATCAGAGGGCTGTCGACCCGACTTAATTACCTCGCTCGACTTGACTTGGGTCAAGGCTATGCTCATTCCTAATGCACGTCAATACGCGAGGCACTGTCGGCCAGGTAGCCTGGGGAGGCAGGCTCTTAGCCGACAAGAGTCTGTCGATATGGCGGCTCGGCGCTGGCGAGCTGTCGATTCGCCAAATCGCTGGGAACAGGAAGCTTAGGAGGGAAGAGCTGAGGGCAGAGCCGAATGCTTGGCGACACGATCTGTCGGCCAAGCCGCCTGCCTTATCCGGCGGCCCCGGCCTGATAGCGCGGTTTCCTTCCGCCGGTCGAGGCTCCAAGAGGTAGGCATCTTCCCCGAAGCCGCGCCTTCTAGATCGGACTTGCCCCGGAGGGGCTACAGCACATAGCCCAGGGATTTATCCCTGGGTTGGGAGGCCGCCGTCGCTCGCTTCCCAGGGTTGAAACCCTGGGCTAGGGCAGCGGCCCCTCCGGGGCCAGGAATCTGACAGCTCCCGCAGCTCCTCGACAGATTCCCGCAGGGCCTGGATGCCGGCCAGGAGGTCCTCCGAGCTCCCCGTGACGTGGTGCCAGCGCCGACTCCTCTCCCCCATCGACCTGCGGACCTTCGCCATTCGCTCATTCCTCTCTCGGGAGCGTCTGTTGGCCAGGAAATGGACCAACAGGAACGATCGGACCTCGAGCACCGCGGCAGGAGTGGGACTCTCAACGGCAGAGGGTGGGAGTCTCAGCGGCAGAGAGTGGGAGTCTCAGCGACAGAGAGTAGGAGTCTCAGCGGCTCAGTATCCCACTCTCAACGGCAGAGGGTGGGAGTCTCAGCGGCAAAGAGTGGGACTCTTTATCGTTGAGAGTGGGACTCTCAAGGGCAAAGAGTGGGACTCTCAGAGACAGAGAGTCGGAGCGCCGGCACTGTGCGAGGAGCTCCCGGAGCTGGCTCGATCTCAGCTCCAGAACCGGGGCCGCGGCCTGGAACCGGCTGGGCCTGAGTATAGCCGCCTTCCGATCGCCGAGCTCCACAATCCCCCCCAGACCGCCCAGGATTCGGCTAGACTCCGCCGGATGCCCAGGCGAACCGATCTCCACTCCATCCTCATCCTCGGGTCGGGCCCGATCGTCATCGGCCAGGCCTGTGAGTTCGACTATTCCGGCACCCAGGCCTGCCGCGCCCTGAAGCGCGAGGGCTATCGGGTCATCCTCGTCAACTCGAATCCGGCGACGATCATGACCGACCCGGAGCTTTCCGACGCCACCTACGTCGAGCCGCTGGTGCCCGAGGTGGTCGAGAAGATCATCGAGCGCGAACGGCCGGACGCGCTCCTCCCCACCGTCGGCGGCCAGACCGGGATCAACCTCGCGATCGCCCTCGAAGAGCGCGGCACCCTCGCCAAGTACAACGTCGAGGTGCTCGGCGCCGACATCGCCGCCCTCCGCCTCGGCGAGGACCGGCTGCTGTTCAAGCAGGCGATGGAAGAGGTCGGCCTCAAGGTGCCGCAGAGCGGCTATGCCGGCACGCTGGAGGAAGCGCACGAGATCGTGATGGGGATCGGCTATCCGGTCATCATCCGGCCGAGCTTCACCCTCGGCGGCGAGGGCGGCGGCGTGGCCTACAACCGCGACGAGCTGGAAGAGGTCGTGGCGTCGGCCATCCAGGCGAGCCCGGCCGGCCGCGTGCTGATCGAGCAGTCGGTGCTCGGCTGGAAGGAGTTCGAGCTGGAGGTGATGCGCGACACGGCGGACAACGCCATCGTCGTCTGCTCGGTCGAGAACGTCGATGCCATGGGCGTGCACACCGGCGACTCGATCACCTGCGCGCCGCAGCAGACCCTCTCCGACCGCGAGTACCAGGCGATGCGCGACGACGCCTTCGCGGTGATCCGGCGGGTGGGAGTCGCCACCGGCGGCTCCAACATCCAGTTCGCCGTCGATCCGAAGACCGGCGAGCGGGTGGTCATCGAGATGAATCCGCGCGTCTCGCGTAGCTCCGCGCTGGCCTCCAAAGCGACCGGCTTTCCGATCGCCAAGATCGCCGCCCTCCTCGCCGTCGGCTACACCTTGGACGAGATCGCCAACGACATCACCGGCAAGACCTTCGCCGCCTTCGAGCCGACCCTCGACTACACGGTGGTGAAGATCCCGCGCTGGGCGTTCGAGAAGTTCCCCGACGCTCCGAGCACTCTCGGCACCTCCATGAAGTCGGTCGGCGAGGTGATGGCCATGGGGTCCACCTTCAAGGAGGCGCTGATGAAGGGGCTGTCGGCGCTGGAGCTCGACGGCACTCCGGCGTCGCGCGAGCTCAAGATGTCCGATCCGGTGCGCCTGCGCGGCTGGCTCGCCACGCCGAGCTGGGAGCGCCTCTATGCGGTGTTCGCCGCCCTGCGCCAGGGGTGGACCATCGAGGAGGTCTCCGCGGTGTCGCACATCGATCCCTGGTTCCTGCGCGAGATCCAGGAGGTCGTGGAGCTCGAAGCCGAGCTGGCCTGCTGGGACCTCGCCTCGGCGCCGCGAACGCTGCTGCGCAAGGCGAAGAGCTTCGGCCTGCTCAACCAGCGCATCGCCGGCCTGCTCAACTGCCAGGAGGCCGACCTCGCCCGCGAGCTGGTCCGCGACGGCGAGGAGTCGGGCATCCGGCGGGTCTACAAAAGGGTGGACACCTGCGCCGCCGAGTTCCCGGCCACCACGCCCTACCTCTATTCCACCTGGGGCCAGGAAGACGAAGCGGAGACCGACGACCGCCGCAAGGTGGTGATCCTCGGCTCCGGCCCGAACCGCATCGGCCAGGGGATCGAGTTCGACTATTGCTGCGTCCACGCCGCCTTCGCCCTGCGCGAGATGGGCTACGAGACGGTGATGATCAACTGCAACCCGGAGACCGTGTCGACCGACTACGACACCTCCGACCGTCTCTACTTCGAGCCGCTCACCCTGGAGCACGTCCTGGCGGTGATCGAGCGCGAAAAGCCGCAGGGGGTGATCGTCCAACTCGGCGGCCAGACGCCGCTCAAGCTCACCCGCGGCCTCGCCGCCGCCGGCGTGCCGATCTGGGGCACGCCGCCGCACGCCATCGACCTCGCCGAAGACCGCAAGCTGTTCGGCGCGCTGCTTGCCGAAGAGGGCATCCTGCAGCCGGAGAACGGCACGGCCTTCTCCCAGGACGAGGCGCTGGTGGTGGCGCACCGCATCGGCTTCCCCGTCGTGGTGCGGCCGAGCTACGTGCTCGGCGGCCGGGCGATGGCCGTGTGCTACGACGAGCCGACGCTCTTCCGCTATATGAAAGAGGCCGCCGACGTCTCGCCGGGCCATCCGGTGCTCCTCGACCGCTTTCTGGAAGACGCCTTCGAGCTCGACGTCGATCTGCTGGCGGACGGCAAGACCGCGGTGATCGCCGGTGTGCTCCAGCACATCGAAGAAGCCGGCATCCACTCCGGCGACTCGGCCGCGGTGCTGCCGCCCTACCGCGTTTCACAGGCCGACCAGGACGTCATGCGCGACATCGCCCGCCGTCTCGCCCTCCGTCTCGGCGTCATCGGCCTGATGAACGTGCAGTTCGCCATGAAGGACAACCGGATCTACGTGCTGGAAGTGAACCCGCGGGCCTCGCGCACCGTGCCGTTCATCGCCAAGGCGGTGGGAGTGCCGCTGGTGAAGCTCGCCGTGCGGGCGATGGCCGGCAAGACCCTGGAGGAGATCGGCTTCACCGCGGAGCCCGAGGTGCCGGGCGTCTTCGTCAAGGCGCCGGTCTTCCCCTTCCGCCGCTTCCCCGGCGTCGACCCGGTGCTCGGGCCGGAGATGAAGTCGACCGGCGAGGTCATGGGGGTGAGCGACGCCTTCGGCAGCGCCTTCGCGAAAGCCTGGCTCGGGGCCTGGCACAAGCTGCCGCTCTCCGGCACCGCCTTCCTCTCCGTGCACGACCGCGACAAGCCGCCCCTGGTGCCGATCGCCAGGCGTCTCGCCGAGCTCGGCTTCGACCTCGCCGCGACCGCCGGCACCGCGGCTTTCCTGGAACAGCACGGCCTGCGCGTCCGCACCATGCTGAAAGTCCACGAAGCGCGTCCCCACGTCGTCGACCACCTGATCAACGGCGCCATCGCCCTGGTGGTGAACACGCCGTTGGGCAAAGCCTCCCACGAAGACGACGGAGCCATCCGCCGGACCGCCCTGAAATACGACATCCCTTGCATCACCACCCTCTCCGGCGCCATGGCCGCCGCCGAAGCCGTCGCCGCTCTACAGAAAGACGGGCTCGTCGTGCGGCCGTTGCAGGCAGTGCATCGGCGGGTGGCGGTGGCTGCAAGGACATAAAGGACTCAAAGGACTCAAAGGACCGTAAAGACCAAGAAATCACCGAATCCGGCGTCTTCGTCCTTTCTGTCCTTTGTGTCTTTTATGTCCTTGCCTCACACCGCCCGTGCTAGCATCCACGTGCCATGTACATCGCGATGAACCGTTTTCAGATCAACGCCGGGTATGAGGAGGGTTTTGAGGGGATGTGGCGGCAGCGCAATTCCTACCTCCACGAGGTGCCCGGATTCAAGACCTTCCATCTGCTGCGTGGCGAGACGAAGGACGGGCTCACCCTGTTCGTTTCGCACTCCACCTGGGCGTCCCGTGACGCCTTCGTCGCCTGGACCGAGTCGGACGCGTTCCGGAAAGCCCATGGCGATGCCCGTTCTCCGCAGGGAACTCTCGCCGGGCATCCGATTTTCGAGGGATTCGAGGTCGTGCTGTAAAAGCAAACGAGCGGACCGGAGGCCGGTCCGCCCGCGCCTTCCGAGATCTTCTCTAGTGACCGTTACGGTTGGAGTCGCCGGGGATGGCGTCCTCGACCTTGTGCTCGGCGCGGGTCCAGGCATCCTTGGTGGCATACTTCGCCTCGTCCCAGGTCTGCCGCGACGTGCCCTTGGCCTTGTCCCAGCCGCGGGCGAGGTCGTTCTCGGCCTGGTCCCAGGTGCGGTTGGCGTACTGGCCGCGCGATTCCCAGCCATACTTGTAGGCTGGCGCGTAGTCGTCATAGATGGCGTTGGTCTTCACATAGGGGCGGGTCTTGTAGTTCTCGCGCCAGTAGGTGTCTTCGACCGTGGGATCGATCCCTTCGGAGATGCCATGTCCCGCAAATCCGCCGGCGACCGCGCCGACCGCCGCGCCCACGAGGGTGCCGACGCCCGGGCCTGCGACTGCCGTACCGATGACGGCGCCCGTCGCCGCTCCTGCTGCGCCGCCGACACTGGTGCCGACCGGATGCGCCTTGTCGTGATGCTCAACCGTGCTGTTGGTGACCTCGGTCTCTTCAAGAGTCTTAGCCATTTCTGGGTCTCCTTGTTGGGGGTGGATTCGAGCATCCACTGGCTATAGTCCTAAGCAAGGATGAGGCCAGGTCTTTTGGCGAGCCGCTTACGCCACTCTCCGGTCCAGGAACGAGAACGTTTCCTGCCGCCGTTCCCGTCCCTCGGCGGCGTCGGTGCGCTCGATTTCGGCGAGATAGGCTTCTTCGAGGTTCGGCTCGACGGGATTGCCGCCGAGGGCGTCTCCCGGACGGCGACGGCGCGGACGTGCAAACCTTCCAATCGGCGGACGCGAGCGGTGACGCGGTAGCGGTGGCTGAAGGCCGCGAGCTCGGCGTCGGCGACCAGGGTGGCGAAGACTTGGCCGCGGGCGCGCTCGATAAGCTCCTCGGGCGCGCCGTCGAAACGCAGACGGCCGCGGTGCAGGAGGAGGATGCGCGAGGCGGCGGCTTCGATGTCGCTCGCGGTGTGGGTGGAGAAGAGGACGATGCGGTCCGCCGCCTGTTCGAGAAGGATCTGGCGGAACCGGCCGCGCGATTCGATGTCGAGGCCGGTGGTGGGCTCGTCGACGATGAGGATCGGCGGCGCGCCGAGGAGCGCGCGGGCGATGCCGACGCGCTGCCGCATGCCGCCGGAGTAGTCGCGCACCTTGCGCCGGGCGTGCTCGGCGAGACCGACGGCGGCCAGGAGCTGATCGATCTCCTCGCGGCGGGCGCGCGCGTCGTTCATGCCGCGCTCGAGCGCCCAGTGCTCGAGGAACTGCTCGGCCGTGAAGTCGGGATAGGCGTTGAACTCCTGCGGCAGGAAGCCGATGCGTATCCGATACTCGGCGAGATCGTCGGCGCTCACCGGCACGCCGCGGAAGGAGACCGAGCCGCGGGTCGGCTCCAGGAGACCGGTGAGGCTGCGCAGAAGAGTGGTCTTGCCGGCGCCGTTCGGTCCCAGAAGACCGGTGATGCCCGGGGTCAGCTCGAAGCTCACGGCCGAGAGAGCGGTGTGGCCCGAGGCGTAGGTCTTGGTGAGGCTGCGCACGGCGAGGTCGGGCAGCCCCGGCGCGCTCCACACCGGCGGCCGGGAAAAGACAGACAACAGGCAATCACCCCAGGGTCTTACTTTCTTGTGATAAAAATATTTTTCCCTGGGAAGATAAGGTTGGGATTTCTAATTCGGCCTCTATTTGCCCGATAGATTCTTTGCCAGACCTGATGCCCGTAGGCTCTTTGCGCTATCGTCGATAAGTTATCTCCCTTTTTAATGAGATAAAATGAGCCACGCCTTATCGCCTCAGGATTCATTTGCCTTGCCGGCGTCCTGCCTGCGCCCGTCTTCGACGGAACTTCCAGCGGAGCAGCAAGTGTATCGCTTGATTGGGGGACTGTTTCTTTAGAGATGGCTACGAGGCGGGGGTCGGGCAGCGCTCCCGGCCATTGAGCGACGAGAAATGGAAGAGTTTGGGGTAATTTGCGGTCTGTCGTCGGCATCTTATCTATGAGAGAGCCGGGCTCAGATTTAGGTTGCGGAGTTAATCTTATCGGTGTGGCCGAACAAGCAGGTGTGCCAGCAAGAATTCCTGAAGTTCCGCAGAGTGCATTGAAGAGGTATTTGTCGTTAGCAGCCTTACCCCGCTTCTGCTTTATTTTGACACTATAATCCGCATACGGGCGGACTGCATTCTTACCGCCTTCAAGGAGAGGTAAATTTGTCGCCGAACTAAGATGGTCTGACGCCTCGATCAATGCTGACCGGTAACGTTCCCATTGTGCATCTGATACGCCGCTGAGGGCGCTCTCGAAGCGCGATTCAGGGTCTTCGCCATTTGTGCTAACCGCAGGGGCGCTTGCGTCGGATGCTTTGCAGAGAGAGTAGCTAGGCGATTTCCTAGCTTTTTTAGGCGTCCATGAGATCTCGATCTCTCCGACGATTAATGTGTGGGTGCTCGGGTCGGGAAGGTCAATTTTCAGATCCGCCCCCACTCCGGGCACCAAATAAGGTTCAAATATTTTCGGTGAGCCACTATTGCGATGGAAAACGTTGAAATCCCATTTACGCGCAAAATAACTCTTGAAATTAGATTTCTTGGTCTCGACGGCAAGAGCCTCTCTGTTAGGCAGGGTAAGTATAAGTTGAGTTTGCGCCATGGGCGACCTTATCTTTCCATCTTTGCCTGAAGCGCCTTGATCCAGAAGTGGATGCTCATTAAGGCTGCACCAGCCTTCATCTCCCCAGTTTCTGATCATGATAGCCCAATGTTCGCTGTCCGGCTCTTCGCTTAGGCGCACCGCCAATGCATAGACCGGATGTAATTCGGTATGACAGCCATGCACACAGTCGAATCCGAGCAACCCTATGACAATCGCAAAGGGCGGCTCCCCTCTATTTTCTCCCGAGAGAAGCATGTCGACCGGTTCCGTTTGCCTACTCTTGAGCGCGCGACTTTTGAGCTTATTCCACCACGGCGGAAGGTCGACGGCTTGATTGAAAGTCTCAAGTGAACTGAACTCAATGCCCATCTTGTAGGTGCCGTCTGGCCGCCGATCGCTAACTGTGACGCCTCCCTGGCGTGGCGTCAACACAAAATCGTAGTCTCCATCGAAAGCCATGCCTTCCCACCCAAGTATGCCTTCAAATCTGGCAACGTCAAGATTCAAATGCCCCGGAATGCCTTGGCTAGTGACGAAGCAGCTGGCTTCCGGCCAGACACTTGGCGGTAGCCAGCGCTTAAAGGAGAGAGGTGCCGTATCGATGCTATCGATGTGAGTAGTACAACCCAGGTCTACGGGTGGTCGCCTATTGCAAATGTCTGTCTCCAGGAGACACTCTTTCGTCGTTTGTCCACTCCACGTGGGATTGAGCTTGTACCTGTTCTCATCTCTCTCTCCGATCAAGTCGAAGCGCGGCGAGCCGACCGACTGAGGTGGCTTACTCGGCATGCAATGACAGCCTGCCGAAAGGACGACGATCGTCAAGAGCGGGATGACAACAATCTTCATGGCATCCTCCTGAAATGCGGATTTCTCTCTACATGGCGCCGCCGAGGTGAAAGACTGTATTGGAGCAGCCACGCCTATATTATTGTACCTTTAAGGCCGGTCAAATCAAGCTTGACCGAAGGGACAGATGAATGGCTATTAACTCATCCGGAAAGGCTGGCGGCATCCAGCTTGCTTTTTCTGCCCCGCACTACGCCGCGCCCCGGTCCAGGAAAGAGAAGGTCTCCTGCCGCCGTTCCCGCCCATCGGCGGAGTCGGTGCGCTCGATTTCGGCGAGGTAGGCCTCTTCCAGGTTGGGCTCGACAGCACCGCCGCCGAGAGCATCTCCCGGCCGGGCGACGGCGCGGACGTGCAAACCTTCCAGGCGACGGACGCGGGCGGTGACGCGGTAGCGGTGGCTGAAGGCGGCGAGGTCGGCGTCGGCGACCAGGGTGGCGAAGACCTGGCCGCGGGCGCGCTCGATCAGCTCCTCGGGCGCGCCGTCGAAACGCAGACGGCCGCGGTGCAGGAGGAGGATGCGCGAGGCGGCGGCTTCGATGTCGCTCGCGATGTGGGTGGAGAAGAGGACGATGCGGTCCGCCGCCTGTTCGAGAAGGATCTGGCGGAACCGGCCGCGCGATTCGATGTCGAGGCCG
>DATARD010000408.1:0-64272 GCA_036264355.1 Thermoanaerobaculia bacterium | reverse complement strand
TGAAGGTTCCAGGATCACGGTTTGGCGACTTCGATTCTAGATACCTGGCGCAGAAAAAGCCAGCCCGAATGCGTATTTAACTCCTTCCTTTGCAGCTACTTACAGACCCCAGGACAGGAACTAGCTTGTAAGCTACTTGCAGTCTGACGTCCATCCACCGCCCCCTGGGCGCGCCACTTTTGCCGGGAGTCTTCTCAAATCGTGCCTCAATCCGTCTCGCGGCCGTCACGGATGCAGTACATGATCGAGATGTTTGACGGTCTGGTTTCAGAGCTGACTCGGACTGAGGAGCCACCTGTTGCATCAACAGGGCCACTCAAATTGGCATTTCCGGGGAGTGTCGTGAGGAGAGTTCCTGTTGGGACCGTATACGCGCCGCATCGGTTGCCACATGCAAAATCATCTCGATATGCAGTGTTGAGAGTGTGTTGATGACCGTTATCGTTGTGCTTGTGGGTTTGAAGAGCATCTAACTGGAATGACCCAACATGGTCAGTACCGTCAGGATAGTTGGGGCCACCAGGGGGGATAGAACGTGCCATAGCATCTGGATCATGGATTCCACTGGTTTTCGCATGATTCCATCCACGGGGGAGCGTGCCTCTCAAGTCGGGAAGATTGAACTTGCCGGCCTCGTCTGAGCCGAATCTGTTACCGATGACGTCGAAAAGGCTTTGGAAGTTGTTGATGACCAAGCTTCGTCCATCACACTCCTGCCAGCCTTTTGGAGGACCCTGCTCGAACGCGAACAGGCGGATCTCTCCAATGTAAGTGCCGTCTTTCAGGCGCGTGGGCACCTTAACGGCCCCGGATGGTTGACTGGCAGCCTTCACCTCTGAGAGGTTGATGGCCGTCTTCTGAGAAAACGCCGCTGTTGACATAGCGAGGCAAGCGAGAAAAACTGCTATTTTGCGGGCCACAGGTCTCTCCTTTCCGAGTCGCATTCGACGTCAAAACTGATTTGATCTTCTGATGTCAGAACTCCGACTGAGCAGCTATCCTCCTGGTCAGCGGTAGCCGACTCATAAGAAGTTGACGGACGCCTCCTCGTTTTTCTCTTTCCCTTGCTGGAGATTTCCACGAGTTCCCATGGCATCTCCGTGTCTCGTAGTCTTTGCAGCGAAGCGATAGCGAGCGGGCCCTGGGATTGCGAGTGGTGATAGGCCTATCTTGACCACTCGGCCCGGTCCTTTGTACTCACTACCTACTGTGTTGAGACGTTCGGAGAGGAGGGATCCCTAGGAGAATCGGCGAGAAGATCCCCCTTATAGAGGAAGAGGACGCCTCGGTGATAACCTCGCGATTATCCTTGGCATCCTCCGGACGCTCCGTCGGACGAGCCAGGGCGAGTTGGCCGCGGCGGTCGGCATAACCGACAGCGCGATCTCCGACCACGAGTACGGCGAGGTACGCCACCGCCACCCCCGAGCCCCAGACCGGCCCGGGCCAGGCGGGGTCGGTCGCGGTGCGGGCGATGACGTGGACGTGGAGCTGTGGGACGACGTTGCCCAGGGCGCCGACGTTCAGCTTGTCGGGGTGGAAGAGGTGCGTCAGGACCTCGCTCGTCTGGGCGATCTCTTCGATGAGCGCCGTCCGGTCCGCCGGCGGCAAGTCGTGGATCTCGCGCAGGGACTCCCGCTCCGGGACCAGAATCAGCCAGGGGAAGCGGCGGTCGTTCATCAGCAGCACGCGGCAGAGCGGCAGACGGGCCACTTCGACGGTGTCCCGGGCGAGCGTGGGGTGGAGGGCGAAGGGCATGGGCGCGAATCTCGCGTCGGGTTGGAGCCTATCATCGGCTCCGGCGGCTCCGGTTTGCCCCCCGTAGAATTCGGCTCTCTGCTATCATGGCCGCCCGAGATCAAGGAGGGCATGATGAGGAGGATCGGTTTTTCTGCGCTGTCCCTGCTCTGTCTGTCGCTGCTGGTGGCGGCGACCCGTGGCGTGGTCGCCGAGGCTCCCGCGGTCGAGATCACGGCCGAGCCCTCGCATCACCTGGCGATCGAAAACGACCAGGTCCGCGTCTTCCAGGTCGAGGTGCCGCCGCACGCCGCCACGCTGCTGCACCACCACGGGCACGACTATCTGTTCGTCACGCTGGGGGACGCCCACTTCATGAACGAGGTGCAGGGCAAGGCGTCGGTCGAGGTCAAGCTGGCGGACGGCGAGACCCGTTTCTCCCCCGGCGATTTCGCGCACGTGGCGAAGAATCTCGCGGACCGGCCGTTCCGCAACGTGACGGTCGAGCTGGTGCAGGATGGCAAGCTCCGCCAGGCGCCGTCTCCCTGGCCGCCGGAGTCCGAAGGGAGCCGGGAATTCCCGGGCGGCCGCATCAAGGTG
This sequence comes from Thermoanaerobaculia bacterium, assembly GCA_036264355.1. Classification (GTDB taxonomy): domain Bacteria; phylum Acidobacteriota; class Thermoanaerobaculia; order Multivoradales; family UBA5704; genus UBA5704. The sequence continues at coordinate 61,935 of DATARD010000408.1, read as the reverse complement.
CTCTTCATCCACGACGGCGCCCGCGTATCGGAGGTGGAGCTGCAACCGGGGGCCACGGTGCCCAGCCACCATCACGACGGGCCCCACCTGGTGGTGGCGGTGAGCAACCTCGAGCTGCGCAGCGACTTCGAAGGCCGGGGTCCGGTGTCCACCCAGCTCAAGTCCGGTGACGTCAAGTGGCAGCCCGGCGGCTACACCCACACGCTGACCAATACGGGCAAGAGCCCGGCGCGGCTGGTGACGGTGGAATTCAAGCCGGTTGACGCGCATCCTTAGCCATGCGAACCCATGCCGCCGCCGCCGCGTCCATCGCGTCCGTCCTCTGGCTCGCCGCTGCCGTCGCGACCGCCCAGCCAGCGCCAGGGCCGAAGACGCACCGCCTCGAAGCCACGCCTTCCACCGTCGCGTACGGATATTACTGGTCCGCAGCGAAGCCCGTGCTGCGCATCGCGTCGGGCGACGTCATCGACGTCGACACGCTGTTGACGAACAATCCCGCCGGGCTGCAGCGCGCCGGGGTACCCGACGACAAGGTCCAGAGCTCGCTGAAAACGATCGTGGCCGAGGTCACCGGAGATCGCCGCGGACCGGGCGGGCACATCCTCACCGGTCCGGTGTACGTCGAGGGAGCGCAGCCGGGCGACGTTCTGGAGGTGAAGATCCTGGCGATCGATTTCGCCATCGACTATGGCTACAACGGCTGCAACGGCTTCCTGCCGGAGAACTGCGACCGTGCCCTGGCCGCGCGCATCATTCCCATCAACGCGAAGGCGATGACCGCGGAGTTCGCGCCGGGCATCGTGATCCCGCTGCGTCCATTCTTCGGCAGCATGGGTGTCGCGCCGGCGCCGGAGCTCGGCCGTGTCAGCAGCAACCCGCCGGGGAAGCACGCGGGCAATCTCGACAACAGGGAGCTGGGCGTCGGTGCGACGCTGTTCATTCCGGTCTTCGCGCCGGGCGCGCTGTTCGAGGTGGGCGACGGCCACGCCGCGCAGGGCGACGGTGAGGTCGATCAGACGGCGATCGAAACCTCTTTGCGCGCGCGGATTCAGCTCACCGTCCGCAAGGACCTGAAGCTCACCTGGCCGCGCGCCGAGACGGCGACCGATTACATCAGCATGGCGACCGATCCGGACCTCACCGTCGCCACCAAGGTCGCGATCCAGGAGATGATCGATTTCGTCGCATCGACGTGGAAGATGACGAAGCACCAAGCGTACCAGCTCGTGAGCATCGCCGGCAACGTCGCGGTGACGCAACTCGTCGACAAGCCGAACGTCGGCGTCCACGTGCGGCTGCCGAAGAGCCTCTTCGTTGGCGCGCGGCCCTCGGGAAGCGGCGGCGGTTGAGGACGGACACGGACGAGCAGGGACGAGCAGGGACGGACATGAAGTGGCCCGCTCGGCTCCAAGAGACGAGAAAAAGGACGGCGGTGGGTGATATCGTCCTGCCAAGACGATACAGTCTCAAGGACCCGGGAGGGATCGTGAGGAGCGAGGAGCCGCTGATTCCGAAGCACGGTGGGTATCGGAAGCTGAAGAGCTTTCAGGTGGCGCAACTGGTCTACGACGTCACGGTACGTTTCTGCGAGCTGTACGTCGACCGCCGGAGCCGAACCCGCGATCAGATGGTGCAGGCGGCGCGCAGCGGGGTGCAGAACATTGCCGAGGGGAGCCAGGCGTCGGGCACTTCGAAGAAAACCGAGCTCAAGCTGACCAACGTGGCACGGGCCAGTCTGGAGGAGCTGCGGCTCGACTACGAGGACTTCCTGCGGCAGCGGGGACTGCGCCTTTTGCCACCGGATGACCCGCCCCTGGTGCGCTTCAAGGCAAGGCGCTGCGCTACGGTGGAGGAGGTGCGCCTCTGGGTGGAGGACGAGCAGGGACGGACGCGGACGAACAGGGACGGGCACGCGGAGGCCGGAACCGCGCACGTGTCCGTCCGTGGAGGTCCTTGTCAGTCCCTGAGCTCCTCCACTCTGGTGGCCAACGCGGCCCTCTCGCTGCTGAACCTTGGCTGCTATCTGCTCGACCGCCAGTTGGAGGTCCAGGCCCAGGCTTTCGAGACCGAGGGCGGCTTTACGGAGCGCCTGTACCGGATCAGGAGTCAGCGGAGAAGGAGCTGACTCGCGCAAGTGACCTCGGGACCGGCCGGCGGGAAACGCGGGGTGGGGCAGGAGTCGCGAGGGAAGGAGCTCGCTCTGCTGCCGCTGCCAGTGCCATCCGATCGGCTCACCGGCTATTTCGCCGCCGTGCGGACGTACCGCCCCACCTGCTCGCGGGTGCGTTCGGCGGCGTCGGTCTGGCCGAGGGCCTGCTGGGTGCGGAGGAGGCCCTGGAGCGACTGGGTGCGGCCAGGGGCACGGCTGAGCGCCGACTGGTACGCCTGCTCCGCTTCGGCGTTGCGGCCCAGCGCCAGGAGCTCGTCGCCGAGCAATTCCCAGGTCGGTTTTGCGATGGCGGGGGGACCGAATTCCAGGGCCATGGCGGTCTCCGCTGCCGCCGCCTGCCGCAGCCGGGCGATGCCCTCGTCCTTCCTGCCTTCCCGGATGCGCTCGAGGGCGTCGATCTGCTGCACCAGGATCTCCGCGCGCTGCCGGTCGGCGGGATTGATCTCTTGCCGCTTCACGATCGCCGCGAGGAAGTCCTTCTGCCGTTCGCGGAGCCGCGCGGCGGCGGCGTGGAGGGCCGCCAAGTCCCCGCTCGCCGCCACCAGCGCCTCGCCGTAGGCCAGGGTGAATTTCGGCTCCACGTAGGAGGCCGCCGGCAGGACGAGGGGATCCGCGGCGTCCCACTTCCCCGTGGCGAGCGCGTGGTTGACGCGCATCTGCGCGAAGTCATAGACGGGTGCAGGTTCCCCCGAGGAGGCCTTGGCGCTCGCCAGCTCGGCCGTCACCATATGCCGGCAGGCGTCGAGCTGTTGCTTCGCCTCATCGAACCGCCGCTCCTGAAGGTAGGCGTAGTGCAGCCAGGTGACGTAGTGGCCGCAGGTCTTCGGTGGCTGGCCGTGCGCCGCGCGCTGCTGATTGACGACGCGCATGGCCTGCTCGTTGGCGGCGATGACGTCGTCCCACAGGCCGAGGGCGACGAAGATGTGGGAGGTCATGTGCAGCGCGTGGCCGGCGTTCGGCGCCACTTTGCCGTAGAGCCGCGCCGCCCGCATGCCGAGCGGGGCGTGGATGGGATCGTCGTAGGAGTGGATCAGGTAGTGCAGCACGCCCGGATGGTGTGGATGGGTGGGGAAGACCTCTTCGAGCAGCGCCGCGGAGCGCATGTAGGTGGCGAAGTCGCGCCCCTGGTGCGCCGTGCCGAGGAGCGAGAGAGCGTAGAAGGCGGTGGCGTCGACGTCGTCCGGATAGCGCTGGTGGAGCGCGGCCAGGGCATCGGAGTAGCGGCAATCGCGCTCCTCCTTGGTGCCGCTCCCATAGAGGACCTCCAGGGTGCGCAGATAGTCGCGCTCCCGCTCGGTCTTCGCCCTGGCCAGCCGGGCCTCGGGGGTGGCGCCGAGCCGGGCCAGGACGGCGCGCGCCGCGTCGAGGTCCTGCTGCATCCACACCGGGTGGGTATGGGTCAGCGCCTCGCCCCAGTAGGCCATGGCGAAGTCCGGATCGACCTTCTGCGCGGCGCGGAACTGCTCCGCCGCGTCGGGGTACTCGAAGTCGTGCAGCAGCGCGAGGCCGCGCAGGAACGGCGCCTGCGCCGCCGGCGAGCCGGAGTTGGCGAACGAGACCTCGCCCACCTCGCTCTGCGCCGCGGCGGGGAGGGCGAGGACCAGGAAGAAGAGAACGGTCAGCGACAGGAGCGCGGTTGGGCGCATGCAGAGCCTCCGTGGCTTGTCCACCCCTGAATGATACGGGATTGGACGGGATCAGAGGTCAAGGACCATTCACGCAGGATTGACGATCGGGCGTCGCTGAGGTCTGATCCGTCGGAACGTCTCCTGGCTGGAGCGGCAGATCGTCGGGATCAGGCTGGCAGCGATTCAGATCCGGCTTCAAAAGATCTGCGCCGGTCTCGACAGGGCCCACGCCAATGAAAACGCGGCGCGCACCGATCTCGACGTGACGCGCACCGTGGTCGCAGCGACGTGGACCGAGGTCACTGCGACGCGCACCGCGGTCGCAACGACGTGGACCGAGGTCGCAACGACGTGGACCGAGGTGCGAGGGGTCTTCACCTCGGTCGCGATCCCGTAGACCTTGGTGCGAGGGGCGCAGACCTCGGTCGCAGGGGCTGCGACCGAGGTGCGGGCCCCGTCGAGCTCGGTGCTGGAGACTTCGAGATCGGTCGTCATGACGGTGCAGGCTGCTCAGTACAGCGGCTCGAAGAGGCCCGAGACCAGCTCGGCGAGACGCTGCTCGAAGCCGCGCCGCCGCCAGCTCTGATAGGTCACCTCGCGGCAGGATTTCTCGTCGTCGGCGAAGGTCGCGTCGAGCCGCGCCGCGAAATCGCGGTCGTAGAAGGCCAGGCTGTCCTCGGCGTTCGCACGCAGCGAGCGGCCGTCGAAGTTGATCGAGCCGACGAGGCTGAAGATGCCGTCGATGACGGCGCCCTTCTGGTGCATCATCGTGCGGTTGTACTCCAGGATGTGGACGCCCGCCTGGAGGAGCTCGCCATAGTGGAGGCGCGAGGCCATGCGCACGAGCGGCATGTCGATGTGCCGGCCGGGGACCATGATCCGCACGTCGACGCCGCGCCGCGCCGCCTCGATGAGCACCTTGCGGATCTGCTCGTCGGGGACGAAGTAGGCGTTCTGGATGTGGATCGATCTCTCGGCCGACTTGATCGCCACCACGTAGAGGATCTCGGCGAGCGAGGAGGAGTCGCCGCGCGACACCTTGATCGCCTGCGCCTCGACCTTTCCTGCCGGGGCGATCCGCGGGTAGAACTTCTCGCCGGCCAGGATCTCGCCGGTCGTGTAGGTCCAGTCCTCGCTGAAGATGGCCTGCATCTGGGCCGAGACGGGGCCGGTGGCCCGCACCATCATGTCCCGCCACTCCTTCGGGTTGCGGGCGTTGCCGAGCCAGTTGTCGGCGATGCAGAAGCCGCCGGTGAAGCTGACGGTGCCGTCGACGACCAGGATCTTCCGGTGCGTCCGCCAGCCGATGTCGTAGAGGCTCCACAGCCCGAGGGGGTGGAACACGTAGACCTTGGCTCCCGCCTGCCGCATGCGGTCGAGGATCGGCCCGGAGTGGCTGCTGCCCGTGCCGTCCACCAGCACGCGCACCTGGATGCCCCGCCGCGCGGCGTCGATCAGCGCGGCGGCGACGATCTCGCCCGCCTTGTCGTTCTTGAAGATGTAGGACTCGAGGTTGACCGTCACCTTGGCGTCGCGGATCGCCGCGGTCATCGCGGAGAAGATCTCGTCGCCGTTGTTCAGGATCTCGGCGTGATTGCCTCCCACCATCGTGTTGCCGAAGGTGTCGAGCGAGCGGCGGAAGGCGCTGTCCGCCACGGCGAAGGGGTGGTCGAACTGGTAGACGCTGCGCTTGAGCGAGATCAGGGTGCACCCCTGGCCGAGGAGCGCCACGGCCGCGCAGCCGGCGAGGAGAAGGCCACGCCAGGTCCGTCGCTGTGATCCTGCTGCCATGCCTGCTCTCCTCGTCCTGAGAAAACGTCCACCTCGGGATACCGACCGCTGGCTCGCGAGGAATGCACGGAGCGTGCCGATCGATGTATAGCACTATGCGCTTTGGCGTGGTACCCTTCGCGGCTGCCGATATGACGCAACGGTCGCTCCTCCTCCTGCTGGCTCTCGCCATCGTCCTTCCTGCCAGCCTGGAGGGCGCCGGGCTCGTCTGGCCCAAACTATCCGAGCAGCTCCGGGCCGACGCCGTGGTACCCCGCAGCGCGCTCGAGGCGCTGATCGCCGCCAACCAGGACTTCTCGCTGCTGCGGCCCGAAGAGGCCAAGGACAAGCTCAGCATCCCGCTCTGGCTGCGGGTGATCTGGCGCCGGGCGCATCCCGAGATGGTCTATTCCGCGGCCGACCCGACGGGGGGTTATCCGTTCGTGCTCAAAGAGGTGCACGAGTGGATGCTGTCCCACCAGGACCTGGTGCCCGGCCTGCCGGAGAAGGATGCGCCGCCCGCCGAGGAGAAGGCGGCCACCGTCGCCGGCGAGGAGCGGATCTCGGGTGCCCAGAATTCACCGCACAGCGAGTCCGACATCCGGGTCAACTATTGGGATCCGCTGAAGATCGTCGGCGCCTCGAACAACATCTCGGGCAGCGGCAGCCAGGCGCAGTTCTACTCGACCGACGGCGGCGCGACCTGGGGCCAGACGAACCTGCCGCTGCAGCCGGGCGACGCCTTCCACTCCGATCCGACCGTCGACTGGACGTCGGACGGCACCGCCTGGTCGACCACGATCGGCATCAACTCCAGCGGCACGACGCTCCAGATGCGGGCCTACAAGTCGGCCGACAACGGCGCCACCTGGACCTTCGACGCCACCTTCTCCGGTACCCAAACGGACGCCGACAAGCAGATCATGTGGGTCGATCACAGCGCGACGTCGGCGTTCAAGGACAACGTCTACGTCATCTGGCACAACGGCCTGCCGGCCTTCATGAACCGGCGCACCGGGCCGGCCGGCTCCTGGCAGACGCCGGCCCAGGTGAGCGGCGCGGAGTCGAGCGGCACGGCGATCGGCGCCGACGTCAAGACCAACGCCTTCGGCGACGTGTTCGGTTTCTGGCCGACGACGGGGAACCGCAAGGTCTTCGTCGTCAAGTCGACCAACGGCGGCGTCTCCTACGGCACGCCAGTCCAGGTCGCCACGACATTCGGCAGCTTCGAGATCGGCGTGCCGTCCTTCAACACCCGCAAGCTGCTCATCTACGTTTCCGGCGGCGCCTACCGCACGGCGAGCAAGAACCTGGTCTACGCCTCCTGGGCCGACCTGACGGGCGCCGCGGGGTGCACCACGTCGGGGCCGGGGTCCAGCACGTCATCGACCTGCAAGACCCGCATCTGGTTCTCGCGCTCCACCAACGGCGGCGCCACCTGGTCGGCGCCGGCGATGATCAACAATCAGGCCTCGCTCAACGATCAGTTCAACCAGGCGCTGGTGGTCGACGAGACGACCGGGGCGCTCGAGATCATGTACTACGACACGGTCGGCGATCCCGGCCGGCTGAAAGTCGACGTCTGGCACCAGTCCTCTTTCGACGACGGCGTGACCTGGTCGCCGGCGGTCAAGGTGACCTCCGCGCAGACGGACGAGACGGTCTCGGGCGCCGCCAACCTGGGCAACCAGTTCGGCGACTACAACAGCCTGTCGGGCATCGGCGGCCAGTTCTTCCCCTCCTGGACCGACCGGCGGAGCAACGCGCGCGAGGAGATCTGGACGGCGAAGGTGACGGACACCGCCTGCACACCCCCCGGCGCTCCGGCCATCGGCACGGCCACGGCCACCGGCCCGAACCAGATCCAGGTCACCTGGGCCAACGGCTCTCCCGCCTCGACGGCCTTCAACGTCTACCGCGCGCCCGGCACCTGCGCCGCGCCCGGCACCTTCACCGTCATCGCCGGCGCCGTGGCCGTCTCCCCCTACACCGACAACACGGTCTCGGGCGGCATCACCTACGCCTACCAGGTCAAGGGCCTCGACGCCACCGGCAACTGCCAATCCGGCCCCTCGGGGTGCGTCGAGGCCACGGCGACCGGCGCCTGCACGCTGCCGCCGGTCTTCGCGGGGCTGACGAGCGTCGCCAACCCGGCGACGGCCAACTGTGGTCTCAACCTCTCCTGGACGGCCGCGACGCCGGTTTGTGCCGGACCGGTGACCTACAACGTCTACCGTTCGACGTCGTCCGGCTTCACGCCGGGCCCCGGCAACCGGCTCGCCGGCGGGGTTACCGGCACGGGGTACAGCGACATCTCGGGGACGCTGGCGAGCGGCGCGACCTACTTCTACGTCGTGCGGGCGGTCGACAGCTCGAACGGACTGGAGGAGAGCAACTCCGTAGTGCGCAGCGCCGCGCCCACCGGCTCACTCACGAGCACACTGATCGAGACGTTCGAGGGGGCCGGCGGCTTCGACAACCCGGGCTGGACGCACGCCGTGCTCGGCGGGGCCAACGACTGGGTCCTGTCGACGGCGCAGTCGAAGTCGCCCACGCACTCCTGGTTCTCCGCCAGCGAGGACTCCATCGCCGAAAGGGCCCTGGTCTCCCCGTCGTTCCGGCCGCAGGCGAGCTCCGCCCTCTCGTTCTGGCACACCTTCTCGTTCGAGGATGCAGCCAACTGCTACGACGCCGGCACGCTCGAAATTTCGCTCGACGGCGGCTCCACCTGGTCGGTGATACCGGATTCGGCCTTCACGGCGGGAGGCTTCAACGGTACCGTCAACGCCGGCTTCTCGAACCCGCTCGGCGGCAAGCGGGCCTGGTGCAACGGCACGATCGGCGCGATGACGCAGGTCACCGTCAACCTTTCCTCCTTTGCCGGCGCGACCGCCGCCAGGCTGCGCTGGCACGAAGGCGATGACATCGTCGGCCTGGGGGTCGGGTGGTTCGTCGACTCGGTGACCCTCTCCAACGTGGGGGTCTGCTCCAGCAACGTTCTCTTCAGCGACGGCTTCGAGAGCGGCACCACGGGCGCCTGGAGCGGCACGACGCCCTGAAGCCGCTGAAAATCAGGACCGCTCGCTGTCCAGCATCCGCATCTGGTGCTCGTCGTAGCGGGTGCCGGCGACGGTGGCGGCTGGAACGGCCTCCTCGATGCGGGCCATCTCCGCAGGCGACAGCTCGACCCGAAGAGCGCCCAGCGACTCCGTGAGCTGCGCTCGGGTGCGTGAGCCCACCACGGGCACGATGCGCCGGTCCTTCGCCAGCACCCACGCGATGGCGAGTTGCGAGGGCGAGATCCCCTTTTCCGCCGCCAGCGCCTGCAGGGCCTCGACGAGGCGCTGGTTGCGCTCGCGGTTCTCGCCGGTGAAGCGCGGCAGGCGCGCCCGGAAGTCCCCCTGCGCCGCCGGCCGCGAGCCGCTGAGCAGTCCGCGCGACAGCACGCCGTAGGCGGTGACGCCGATGCCCAGCTCCGCGAGCAGCGGGAAGATGTGCTCCTCGGGGCCGCGGCTGATCAGGGAGTACTCGATCTGGAGGTCGCAGACGGGGTGCACGGCGTGCGCCCGGCGGATCGTCTCCGGCCCCACCTCCGACAGCCCGATGGCGCGGACGTAGCCGGCCTGCACCAGCTCGGCGAGGGCGCCGACCGTCTCCTCGATGGGCACCGCGGGGTCGAGGCGGGCCGGGCGGTAGACGTCGACGTGATCGACGCCGAGGCGGGTGAGGCTGTGCGCCAGGGAATTCTTGACCGCCGCGGGGCGCGCGTCGAAGCCGAGCCAGCTCCCGTCTGGACCGCGCAGAGCGCCGAACTTCACGGACAGCAGGGCTTGGCCCGGGCGGTCGCGGAGCGCCCGGCCGATGAGCATCTCGTTGTGCCCCATGCCGTAGAAGTCGCCCGTGTCGAGCAGCGTGACGCCCTGGTCCAGCGCCGCATGGATGGTGGCGATGCTCTCGCTCTCGTCGGCCGGGCCATACATCCCGGACATGCCCATGCACCCGAGAGCGAGCGGAAAGACGGTCGGACCGGTGGAACCCAGTTGGCGGGGCGAGCTGAGGTCTGATGTCGGCATGCCTTCAAGGTAGAGCAGGCGGGTGCCCCTGACAAGGGGGCACCCGCAGGCGGGTTCGCCTCAGTTGCCGCAGGACGGTGGCGGGGCGCAGTCGAGGTCCACGCAGATTTTGCCGCAGCACTCCCGAGAGCAGCAGGTGTAGCCGCAGGCATCCGTCGAGCAGTAGGTGACGCAGGTATCGGCCACCACCGGGGCAGGGGAGGACAGACCAGCCACGGCGGCGACCAGGGCCAACGTCACGATCAGCATGAGCTTGCGCATTTCGAGACCTCCGTTTGAAAAGTTGTCAGGTGCCGAAGCTTACCCTGTAGAGGAACGCCGGAGAACAGGGAATCCTCTCACCGGGGGCGCTGAGGCTTCGGCGTCTCCCGTCGCCGAGACCGGCGGCGGTCCGTATAGACTCTCCCCGTGCCCGTGCCCGTGCCCCGTCTCCGCCTCTCCCGCCGCCTTCCTTGGGAGCACCCGCTGAACCGCCTGACCCAGGCGACGGCGGAGCGGGCGGCGCGCCACCTGCCGGTGATCGACCTCACGGAGACCAACCCGACGCGGGTGGGGCTGCCGTATCCGGAGGAGGAGCTGGCGGAGCTCCTCCGCCGCGGCGCGGCTCCTGACTATCAGCCGCACCCGCTGGGAATCCCGGCGGCGCGGGAGGCGCTGGCCGCCGCTCTCTCCACGCCAAGCGACGCGGTGTCGCCGGACGACCTCGTCCTGACGGCGTCGACGAGCGAGTCGTACTCCCATCTGTTCAAGCTCTTCGCCGATCCGCGGGACGAGGTGCTGACGGCCGCTCCCTCGTATCCCCTCCTCGACAGTCTGGCGGCACTGGACTCTCTCGTCCTCGGCCACTTTCACCTGGCGCCCGGGCGGGGCTTCGCCCTCGATCCGGAGGCGGTGGAGCTCGCGCTCTCCCCGCGCACGCGGCTCCTGGCACTGATTCATCCGGGGAACCCGACCGGCCGCTTCCTCTCGGCCCAGGAGCAGGAGGCCGTCGATGCCCTGTGCGCCTCCCGCGGCCTGCCGCTGATCTCGGACGAGGTCTTCGCCGATTATTTCCTGGCGGAAGATTCATTTCGCGACGATTCGCACCGCGCCGGCCCGGCTGCGGCGTCCGGGGAGGCCCTGTCGTTCTCGCTCGGCGGGCTGTCGAAGAGCGCCGGCCTGCCCTCGTGGAAGCTGGGCTGGATCCGCGCCGGCGGCCCCCTCGGTCTGCGCCGCCAGGCCCTCGCCGCTTTGGAGCTGGTGGCCGACAGCTATCTCTCGGTGGCGTCTCCCGTCCAGCGGGCTCTCGCGGGCGTGCTGGCGCTCGCGCCGCGCATCCGGGCCGCGATCCTCGGCCGGGTGCGGGAAAACCTTGCGATGCTGCGCGCCGCGCTGGCGGGCCATCCGGCGGTCGAGCTCCTGGAGCCCGAGGGGGGATGGTCGGCCGTGCTCCGCGTCTGTCGGCCGGTCAGCGACGAAGAGCTGGTGCTGGAGCTTCTCGACCGCGCCGGAGTCCTCGTCCATCCCGGTTATTTCTTCGACTTCGCGACCGAGGACTTTCTCGTCGTCTCCCTGCTCCCCGAGCTCACCCGTTTCGCCGCGGGCGTCCGTCTCGTCGCGGAGTATCTTGCATGAACAAGATGCCTTTCAAATCGCTCCGGCTCGCTCCCGTGGACATCGAGACGCGGTCGCTTCCGGAGGGCGGCCTGGTGCTGCGCTCGCGGCACGAGCTCCAGCCGTATCCGCGGTGCCTCGGCGAGCTTCTGCACTCCTGGGCCCGGGCCGCGCCGGAGCGCACGTTCCTCGCCGAGCGTGACGCGAACGGCGACTGGCGCCGCGTCAGCTACGGCAGCGCCCTGGAGGCGGTCGAGAGGATCGCCAGCGCGCTGCTGGAGCGTGGCCTCGATCGGGATCGGCCGGTGGCGCTCCTCTCCGACAACGGCATCGATCACGGCCTGTTGCAGCTCGCCGCGATGCAGGTAGGGATCCCCGCCGTGCCGGTCTCGCCCGCCTACTCGCTCTTGGCGGAGGACCACGCCCAGCTCCGCTACATCCTGGAGCTGATCCGTCCCGGCCTCGTCTATGCCGCCGATGGTGCCAGGTTCGCGAAAGCCCTGGCGACCGTGGCCGCGACCGGCCCCGTCGAGCTGGTGGTCAGCGCGAATCCGCCGAGCGGCCCCCAAGCGATCACCGCGACGCTCTTCGGCGCGCTTCCAGCCACGGCGCGCCACCCTGCCCTGGCGGACCGCTTCGCCGCCGTGGGCCCGGACACGGTCGCCAAGATCCTCTTCACCTCGGGATCGACGGGCAAACCCAAGGGAGTCATCAACACGCAGCGCATGCTCTGCTCGAACCAGCAGGCGCTGGCGCAGGCTTGGCCTTTTCTGGAAGACCGGCCTCCGGTGATCGTGGACTGGCTGCCCTGGAGCCATACCTTCGGCGGCAATCACAACTTCAACCTGGCGCTGCGCAACGGCGGCACGCTTTACATCGACGGCGGCAAACCGGCGCCGGGGTTGATCGAGACGACGGTGCGCAACCTGCGGGAGGTGCCGTCGACCTTCTACTTCAACGTGCCGCGCGGCTATGAGATGCTGATCCCGTTCCTCGAACGGGACGCGACCCTGCGCGAAACGTTTTTCCATGACCTGGACGCGATCTTCTATGCCGCCGCGGCGTTGCCGCAGCACCTGTGGGAGAAGTTGGAAAAGCTTTCGATCGCGGCGACGGGCCGCCGCGTCGTCATGCTCTCGGCCTGGGGCTCCACCGAGACGGCGCCGAGCGCCACGCAGATCCATTTCCTCATCGAGCGGGCGGGCGTCATCGGCCTTCCCGGCGCCGGCACGGAGATCAAGCTGGCGCCGGTCGACGGCAAGCTCGAGCTGCGGGTCAAAGGTCCCAACGTCACTCCCGGTTATTGGCAACGTCCCGAGCTGACCGGCGAGGTGTTCGACGAGGACGGATTCCTCAGGACGGGAGACGCGGGCAAGCTCGCCGATCCGAACGATCCTGCGCAGGGCATCCTCTTCGACGGCCGGCTGGCCGAGAACTTCAAGCTGACGTCGGGTACCTGGGTCCACGTGGGCGAGCTGCGCCTGGAGGTGATCGCGGCCTGCGCGCCCGTGGTCCAGGACGTGGTGGTAACGGGCCACGACCGCGAGGAGGTCGGGCTGCTCGTCTTTCCCAACCCGGCCGGCTGCCGCTCGGTCTGCGGCGACGTGGCTGACATCGCCGAAGATATGCCTCTCGCCGAGCTGATCCGCCGGCCCGCGGTGCGCGACCGGCTGGCGGCCGGCCTCGCCGCCCACAACGCGGTGAACCGCGCGAGCAGCCGGCGTATCGCCCGCTCCCTGCTGCTCGCCGAGCCGCCTTCGATCCAGGCTGGCGAGGTCACTGACAAGGGGTACGTCAATCAACGCGCCGTGCTCGCTCGCCGCGCCGCGCTCGTCGACCAGCTTTATGAGGGCGCTCCGGCTCCCGAGTTGATCCTGCTGGACGAGGAAAGATAGAGCTCATGGTCGAACCGACGAAAAAGCCGCAGCCGGCGAACGCGCCCGAGCCCACAGGGTTGCGCAAATGGGGGAGCCTGCTCGTCCTCTCGCTGGCGCTGGCGATCATCATCATCGACACCACGCTGCTCAACGTCTCGCTGGAGACGCTCATCCGCGAGCTGCACACGACGCTGCAGAGCCTGCAATGGGTCATCTCCGCCTATTCGCTGACGCTCGCCGCATTGACGGTCACCGGCGGCCGTCTCGGCGACATCTTCGGCCGCAAACGGATGTTCCGGCTCGGCGCGTTCCTCTTCGCCGTGGGCTCGTTCATCGCTTCGATCAGCGGCTCCGTGCCGACGCTGATCGCCGGCGAGTCGCTCGTCGAGGGGATCGGTGCGGCGCTGATGATGCCGGCCACCGCCTCGCTGCTGGTGGCGAAGTACAGGGGCCACGACCGTGCCATCGCCTTCGGCATCTGGGGAGGCGTCGCCGCCGCGGCCTCGGCGGTGGGGCCGATCCTCGGCGGCTTCCTGACCACCCATTACAGTTGGCGCTGGGGCTTTCGCATCAACGTCGGCGTCGTCGCTCTCCTGCTGCTCGGCTCGACCGTGCTCGGCGACGAGCCGGCGGCCGGCCGCAAGAAGATCGACTGGATGGGGGTCCTGCTCTCCGCGCTCGGACTTTTCGCCATCGTCTTCGGCATCATCGAGGCGTCTTCGTACGGCTGGCTCCATGCGCTCAAGCCCTTCGCCGTCGCCGGCTGGCAGCTCGATCTCGGCGGGTTCTCGATCGTGCCGTTCGCCGTTTTTTGCGGATTGTCGATCCTCGCCGGCTTCTTCTTCTGGGAGCGGCACGTCGAGGCGGCCGGCGGTCTGCCCATCGTCTCGCCCCGGATCTTCCACAACCGCAGCTTCGTCGCCGGCGCGTCCGTCGTCGGCGTGATGATGCTGGCCCAGAACGGCGTCATCTTCTCGCTGCCGGTGTTCCTGCAGTCGGTGCGGAGCCTCGACGCCTTTCACACCGGGCTCATGCTCCTGCCGATGTCGCTCCTGCTGTTCATCGTCTCGCCGAGCGCCGCGGCGCTGACGAAGAAAATCCCTCATAAGCGGCTGGTGCAGGCCGGGCTCGCCGTCAACTTCATCGCTCTCCTGGCGTTGCGGTGGGCGCTCGGCGTCGACACTCCACTGACGGCACTCATCCCGGGGCTGGCGCTCTACGGGATCGGCCTGGGGCTCGTGCTGTCGCAGATCAACAATCTCACCCTCTCGTCCGTGCCGGTCGAGGAGGCGGGCGAGGCCTCCGGCGTCACCAACACGTTCCGCCAGATCGGCTCGTCTCTGGGCTCGGCGATCATCGGCTCGGTCCTCCTCACCTCGATCGTCGTCGACCTTCAAGCGGCGGTGAGCGCGAGCCCGCAGATCCCGCCGTCCGCCCGGCCGGGGATCGACAGCATGCTCCGCCAGCAGTCCTCCAGCCTCGCCTTCGGCGCCGGCGGACTGTTCGACCGGCTGCCGCCGGCGACCCGTGACGAGATGATCGCCGCTCGCCGCGTCGCCACGACGAACGGCAACCGCAAGGCGCTCCTCTACGGGGCCGGTTTCATCCTCCTCGGGCTACTCGTCTCGACCCGGCTGCCGCTGCGGGCGCAGGAGCAGGGAGGGCGGCCCCCGAAAGCTTGAGTCATGTCAGAATACGGTATGCCTGAAGATCCGCTCGAAACCCTGCGAAAGCTCTGTCTGGCCCTGCCGGAGACCACCGAACGGCTCAGCCACGGCGAGCCGACGTGGTTCGTGCGCGGCAAGAAGACGTTCGTCATGTATGCCAACCACCATCACGACGACCGGCTGGCGTTCTGGTGCGCGGCGCCGGACGGCGCGCAGGAGGCGCGAGTCGGCGCGAGCCCCGAGCGATTTTTCTTGCCGCCGTACGTGGGGCACCGCGGCTGGCTCGGCGTGTTCCTGGACGTGTCGGTCGACTGGGGCGAGATCGCCGACCTGGTCGCGGATGCCTGGCGCGTGGTCGCCCCCAAGCGGTTGGTGGCCGAGCTGGACGCGCGGGAGGCGTCGCGTTGAACGCCGTCAACGTATCGCAGGACTCTCCGGCCCCCACGCCCGGGCGCTTCCGGGTCAGCGAGTACGTGCGCTGGGGCGACGTCGACCTGGCGGGCATCATCTGCTATGGCGCCTACGTCCGCTTTTTCGAGATCGCCGAGACCGAGCTCTTCCGCGGCATCGGCTTTCCTTTCTCGCAGCTCTTCGAAAAGTTTGATTTCTGGCTGCCGCGAGCCCAGCTCCACTTCGAGTTCCGCAAGCCCGCTCTGCTCGACGAGCGGCTCGACGTCGAGGCGTGGATCGGCAAGGTCGGCAATTCGTCGCTGCGTCTGCAGTTCGAGGTGCGCAAGACCACTCCGGAGCGCGAGCTGACGGCCGAAGGCTACGCGGTCCTGGTGGCGGTGGCGAGGCGCGACCTGCGGCCGATCCCGTTGCCGCCGGATCTCGTCGCCGCGCTCGCGCCCTATCGCGCGGATTGAAAGCGGCCCTGGGGCGAGGCCCCGGGGCCGCGTCTCAATCTTCAATCGTCATCGTCGAGAACGTCGCTGTCGGGTAGCTTCTTGGACTTTGCCGCCGTGGCTGCGCTGGTGCAGTTGAGCGGGCAACTCGTGTTGGGCGCCAGGACGAAGCGCGAGGTGACGTGCTGGAAGTTGAAGGCGGCCAACATGTTGTTGGTGTTTGTGTCGCGCAGGGTGAGCGGCGACAGGCCGAAGGTGACCTCGGCGAACTTCAGCAGGCTGCTGAACTCATACGGCGAGTGATCGATGAAGCTGGCCTTCGCATACGGCGAGATCACCAGCAGGGGGACGCGGAAGCCGGGACCGTAGACGTCGGCCACGGTCGAGGTGGTGTTTGGCGGCGACATATGGTCGTAGAAGCCGCCGAAGTCGTCCCAGACGACGAACGCGGCGGAGGTGCACCAGTCCGGTCCCTGCATCAAAGCGTTGAGCACCTGCACGGTGTAGTTCTCTCCCTCGCAGACGCTGTTCGGCGCGTGGTCGCTGCATTCGCCCGGGAAGGTGAGCCAGGAGACGGCGGGTAGGGTTCCTGCTGTGGCGTCGGTGATGAACTGGGTATAGGGGACGACTTTGGCCCACTCGGCCGGGACGTTGCGGATGTGAGAAATGGCGTTGAGCGCCGACCAGATGTAGCCGCTCGTTCCGACCGCCGGCGCGTAGTAGCGCCAGTCGAGGCCGGCCGCCTCGATCTCGTCGGGCAGCACGCGGAAGTCCCAGCACGAGGAGTGGGAACCATAGTTGGTGGGGGCGGGGCAGACGGGAGGGCCGAAGGGGAGGGTCTGCACGACCTGGCCTGCCTTGTCGCAGCCCCAGCCGTTGCTGCCGGTGCCGCCGGAGGGATTGTTGATCGCACCGTCCCCCGTCGCCGGCCCGCCGGACTGGGCACCGATGGTGAACAGGTGATTGGTGTAGCTCGGCCCCATGACCGAGGAGAACATGTGATCGCCGAGGGTGAAGTGCTGGGCGTAGGCCCAGTAGTTGGGGATCTGCGACTGCACGAACTGCGTCAGGCTGTGGTTCGTGTAGGGTGGCGGCTGCGTGGTGTCGCAGCCCGTCCTGTGGTTCGAGTAGCCGATCAGGTCGAACATGTCCATCGCGCCACAGTCGTAGCCGGTGTGCGCTCCCTGGTAGGAGTGGTCGATGTCGCAGCCGAAGTTGGTGTCGCTGGCCGGCTTCAGGCTGACCACGGCGCCCGTGGAGTCCGTCGCCGTCGTGGCGCCGTTGGCGCCGGGGAAGGTGCCGAAGTAGTGATCGAAGGTGCGGTTTTCTTTGATGATGAAGATCACGTGCTGGATGGTGCCCGGCACGCCGCACGCCGGCAGCGGGGCCGGCGTCGTCTTGGCGGTGCGCGGCGCCGCCGCGGCGGGCAGGGCGAGGAGCGCCGCGAGGCAGAAGACTGCGAGCGGCAGGTGGGGCAGGTGTCGACTCGTCATGGTTCTCTCCTCTCGAGCAGGTGGAAAGAGCCTGCAGGTTCCGGCATGCGCGCTGCTTCATGGAACCCGCCACCGGCGAGAATCCTGCGGCCCGGTTTCCTGGAGCGGGGAAGAAGGGGGAGTTACGGCTCAGCGCAGGCCGGGTTTCAGATACCGCCGCTGCAGCTCCTGCACCGTCATCGGCCCCAGACGCACGAGGAGCGCGGTAGTCGCTCCGGAGGTGTCCTGCCGGTAGGTGATGTAGCCGGTGTCGCCGGTGCGCAGGTCCGCCAGCTTCAGGGGCTTTCCCTGCTCGTCGCGGTAGGCGGTCTCTGCGGTCACCTGCATCAGGAGGGTCACCTCGGTCGGACGCTTGAGCACGATGCGGCCGTGCGCTGCGTCCATCGACGAGACGATGAAGAACTCCTCTCGGTCGTCGGCCGCCATGGTGGAGAACGCTGTGGCGAAGAGAGCCAGCAGCGCGGCGAGGAGGTGGAGCGTCAGAGCGCGGCCCTTCATCGCGGTCGTCCTCCGCCGCCGGCCTGTCCCGGCGGCCTGGGTGGTTTCGGCCCGCCCTTCGCGTTGGCGGAGCCCGGAGTCAGGGCGCCGGTGATCAGGACGTCCCCTTCCTGAAGCTTCCCCTGGACGAGCTGCGTGTTGGCGTAGTCGGAGATCCCGATCTTGACCGCCACCGGCTCGAGCTGGTCGCCTTTCACCAGCTTCCAGACGACCTGCTGGCCGCCGAGATGAGAGGTCCGCGCGGCGTCGGGGATGGCGAATTTGCGGTAGAGCGGGTCGAGCTCCGCGGCCGGCAGGTCGGGCGTGTAGGTCAGGGCGGCGTTGGGGATCTCCAGGACGTCCTCGGCGTGGCCGGTCGGGATCGTGACGTAGGCCGTCTCGCCCGGGAGGAGCCGCTCGTCCAGGTTCTCGAAGTCGATCACCGTGTCGTAGGTGACGACGTTCTGCACGATGTAGGCGTTCAGGCGGATGGCGCTCACCCGGCCGTGGAAAATCTCGTTGGGAAAGGCGTCGACCTGGAAGGTGGCGTCGCCGCCGACTTTAATAAAGCCGGTATCCGACTCGTCGGTCTTGGCGTAGACCTGCATGCGTTTCAGATCCTGGGCGATGGTGAAGAGGTTGGGGGCCTGAAGCGAGGCGGCGACGGATTGGCCGACGGTCACGTTCTTGGCCACCACCGTTCCATCGGTGGGGGAGACGATCGTCGTGTAGCGCAGGTTCGCCTCCGCCTGCTGCAAGGCGCCGCGCATCGCCGCGACCTCGGCCCGCGCCTGCTCGACCTGGGCCACCGCCTCCTGGTACTGGGCCCGCGCCTGGTTCACCTGGGCCTTGGCCGCCCGGGTGGAGGCCTCGGACTGGTCGAGCGTCGACTGGCTGAGGTCCCGCTGGTCGATGGGGATCAGCCCCTGGCCATAGAGCTTGGTGAGGCGCTGGGCGTTGGCCCGCGCGTAGCCGGAGTCGGCCTGCATCTTGGCGACGTTGGCCTCGTCCGTCTCGATCTGCGCCTGGCTGGAGCCGAGGCCCGCCTGGAGGTGGCGCAGGTTCGCTTCGGCGCTGGCCAGGTTGCCGCGGGCCGTGACCATCTGCGCCTCGTAGACTGCCGGGTCGAGCTGCGCCAGGACCTGCCCGGCCCGCACCCGCGTGTTGAAATCGGCGAAGACGAGCTTCACGGTCCCCGAAACGTAGGAGCCGACGGGGACCGTGGTCAGCGGGTTGATGGTCCCCGTGGCCTCCACCGCCGAGGTGAGAGAGCCGCGCTGCACCGGGGCCGTGAGGTATTGCGGCGGCTGCGACCGCCCGCCGATCCAGAAGCCGAGGAGGAGGATGGCGGCGAGCGCTCCGGCGGCGAGGAGGACGATTCGCCGTGGCAGGCGAGGGATTGCGCTGGACATGGGGGTATCATACCCAAACTATGGATCTCGGCACTCTCCTCCCCGAAGCTCTTGGCGCGATGGCGTCCAATAAGCTGCGCACCGGGCTCACCATGCTCGGCATCACCATCGGCATCGCCGCCGTCATCTGCACCGTCGCCATCGGCGAAGGGGGCTCGAACCGGGTGCGCGAGCAGTTCCAGGGGCTGGGCGACAACTTCATCTGGATCGAGGCGGGCAGCCGCAATTTCCAGGGGGTGCGCACAGGCTCCGGCAACACCAAAACCCTGAGCGTGCGGGACGTGCAGGCGATCCGCGACGCCATCCCGCTGATCAAGAGCGTGGCGCCCAACGTCGACGCCCGGGTGCAGGTGGTCTATGGCAACCAGAACTGGTCCACCGGCTATCGCGGGGTTTCGCCGGAGTACCTGGCCATCCGCCGCTGGACGGTGGCGAAGGGCGCCTCCTTCACCCACCAGGACGTGACGCTCTCGGCCAACGTCTGCCTGCTCGGCCGCACCACGGCCGAGGCGCTCTTCGGCGGCGCGGACCCGATCGGCAAGAAGATCCGCCTCGGCAATCAGCCGTTCCGGGTGATCGGCATCCTCGCACCCAAGGGGGAGACCGCCACGGGCCAGGATCAGGACGATACGATCCTCATGCCGGTCACCACGGCGCTGCACAAGCTCAAGGGGACGAGTTGGCTGGACGACATCGTGTGCTCGGCGATCTCGCCGGAGGCCATCCGCCCGGCCAAGGAGCAGATCGTCCGCCTGCTGCGCCAGCGCCACCACCTGCGCCCCGGAGCGCCGGACGACTTCAACCTGCGCAGTCCCGAGGAGATCCTCCAGGCGCAGCAGGAGACGAGCCGCACGTTCACGCTGCTGCTGGCGAGCATCGCCTCGGTCTCGCTCTTGGTGGGCGGCATCGGAATCATGAACATCATGTTCGTCACCGTCACCGAGCGCACGCGGGAGATCGGCGTCCGCCGCGCCGTGGGGGCGACGCGGGGGAGCGTCCAGACGCAGTTCCTGCTCGAGGCGGTGCTGCTCTGCGCCCTGAGCGGCACCGTCGGCGTCCTGCTGGGCGTCATCGCCTCCAGCATCTTTTCGAACGTCCTCGGCTGGACGATGATCATCCCGCCGCGGGCCATCCTGATCGCCGTCGTTTTCTCCTGCCTGATCGGTATCGGTTTCGGTTTCTACCCCGCCCGCAAGGCGGCGCTGCTCGATCCGATTGATGCTTTGCGGTATGAGTAGGCAGCGCCTCAGGCTCCTGCTATAAGATCGAGAGATCATAAAGCTCATGGAATGGTGTTGCAATAATAGATGGAGGGCTCCTATGCGAGGACGACACGCAAGCCGCGCCGTGCTGATGATTTCGCTCTTCCTGCTGTGCTCTGTGGGCAGTATGGCGTCTCTGCCGACGGCCGCTCCCTTCTTCGCGGCGGCGGAGCCGGCCGGGCAGGGCGGTACGTGCACGACCAACCAGCAATGCGCCAAGGACGAGTTCTGCGCCAAGCTCTATGGCAGTTGCGGCGAGACCGGCAAGTGCGAGGCGCGCCCGCAGGACTGCACCGAGCACGGAAAGCTCCTCGTCAAGCCGGTCTGCGGCTGTGACGACAAAACCTACGACAACTTCTGCCTGGCGGCGATCGCGGGAGTCAACGTCAAGCAGGAAGGGAAGTGCGCGCCATGACCCGCGGCGATTGACGCTTATCAACCGCTCGGACGGTCCTTC
This sequence comes from Thermoanaerobaculia bacterium, assembly GCA_036264355.1. GTDB lineage: Bacteria > Acidobacteriota > Thermoanaerobaculia > Multivoradales > UBA5704 > UBA5704. The sequence continues at coordinate 41,211 of DATARD010000408.1, read as the reverse complement.
TCGTCTCTGTCTGACGATGTCCAGCGCCACTGCTGGAACGCCATTCCACAGGTCCCCTTTCGTCTGCCCTTCAGCGGGCAGGAGAGAACTCCTCTACTGTAAGTCCCGCGAGCGATCCCAGCGGTTCAATTCTGATCACTTTTGATTCTGATCCATGTAACGGCACGAAACTTGCTCAAAACCGGGCGGTCTGGCGGAACGCACCCGTCGCCAAGCTGTCAGCATTCCTTGCTTAGAAAGGAGCAGCCATGCAGCCCCGGTTCAAACACCTCGCTTTACTGACGATCGCCCTGCTGTCCTTCAGCGGCGCCGCCGCCGCCACCACGACGGTGGTCATCACCAGCCCCGCCGCGAACCTGACCACTCCCAACGACTTCGGCGTCGTGGCTTACTCTTACGGCCCCGAAACGGTTCGAGTTCTGCAGGTCTATCTCGACGGCGTCAAGAAGTACGAGTCGGTCTTTCCCGTGCGCAACCGGATCAATGCCCTGGTCAGCACGGCCACGACGGGCTCGCACCAGCTCACGGTGCAGGCCCTGGACACCAGCAGCGCCGTCGTTGGCAAGACGACGATCACATTTTCGACGACTGCTGCTCCCTCAGTCCTTCCCGACCTCGATCAATCGAGCTGGAACCCCTGCGATCCCGCCCATGGCTGCAACAGTGGCGGCAACCAGGCTCCGACGCCTGCCGCGGTCCCCTGGTTCCAGGCGCCGAACGAGGACGGCCATGCGATCGAATTCCCCACGCAGAACCCTGCCGCCGCCTACAACACCGGTTACTGGTGGGTGACGCACACGGCCCAGAGCGCGGTGTCACATTACTTCAAGTATGAGTTCGATCTATGGATGCCTGCGGGCCTTGGCAATGCGCCCCAGGGCATCGAATGGGAGTGCCAGCAGACGGTGAACGGAACGGTCTACAACTTCGGGTGGCAGGCGCAGTACGTGCGTAGCAGCAGCGGCGGCCTGGACAACCGTTACAAGGTCTATCGCTATCCGCCCCCGGGTGGCACCGGCGGCTGGGAGGAGGTCAACCTGCCGTTGACCCGCTTCCCGGAAGGTGAATGGACCCATGTCGTCGCCGAGAATCACGTCGATCAAAGCGGTACGGTGTGGCACGACGCGCTGACGGTCACGAATTCGCTGGGCTCCACCCGCCTGGATCCCTACTGGTTCGACTCCGCGACCGGAGCGTACAAGTCCATCTCCCACGTCCCCCCCTTCTGGTCCGGGCGGAGCAACCAGTTCAGCAACGCCTTCCAGTTGGACGTGAATGGTTCCGGGACGGAGTATCACGTCTTCATCGACAAGATGAAGCTCACCTACGTACCGTAGGACCAGGCACACCCTTTCGCGAAGCCGGTCGGGGCACAGGCCTCGACCGGCTTCGCTCGTTTCGGCTGTAACTGTAACGCCCCCGAGGTGTGGAGCGCCCAAGGGTGTGCTAACATTCAGGAAATTCCTGAATCGTCGCAGAGGGGGCTTTATGGAGCCGCGTCAGCTTGCCGTCGAGATCGAATCGGATCCGGTCGTCTTCGAGCTCGGGAAGGAAGGAGGGAGCGACCAGGAGGACGTGGTGCTCAAGGTCTGGGGCGTCACCGAGCGGGTGCAGGAGCTGCGGGTGCAGGCCGGGACGGTGGCCGACGTCGGGGCGTTCCATTTCACGGTCGCCCCGGCTGAGATCGTCGACCGCTCCGATGATCCCGACGTGCCGGTCTGGATCCGCATTCCGGTGACCTGCAGCGGCGGCGCCGCGAGCCAGGAGGCGGCCTCCTCGCTCGCGGTCACCGTGAGCTTCGCCGGCGGACCGGCCACGGTCTACCGGGTCGGCCTCGTCGCGTCGGTCAATCACGTCCTGCCGCTCTGGCAGGTGCTGCGCGAGGAGTACGCGGCGCTGAAGCCCGATTGGCGCGCCGAGCTCGCGAGCGATCCCGTCCTCGTCGATCCGCGGAAGAGTCCCGGGGAGAAGCTGGCGGCGCTCTTCGCCCTGGTCCATCGCCGGGCCGCCGCGGGGGACGACCTCGCCGGGCTCAGCCTCTCCGGCGGCGGCATCCGCAGCGCCACGTTCAACCTTGGAGTGATTCAGGGCCTCGCCCGCATCGGCGTCCTGGAGAAATTCGACTACCTTTCCAGCGTCTCCGGCGGCGGCTACATCTCGAGCTGGCTGAGCGGCTGGATCCACCGCGCCGGCGGCCTCAGCGCGGTCCTCCCCGAGCTGTGGAGCGCGCAGCGCGACCCGGACCAGCCCGAGGCCGAGCCGATCACCCACCTGCGCCAGTACAGCAACTACCTCACCCCGAAGCTGGGATTCCTCTCGGGAGACACCTGGACCGCGATCGCCGCCGTCGTCCGCAATCTCCTGCTCAACCTGCTCGTGCTGCTCCCGGTGCTGGCCGCGGCCCTCGCCCTGCCGCTGGTGGCGGTCTCGAAGACCTTGTGGATTCAGAATCTGATCCCTGGCCCGGACTTCCTGTACTGGGCGGCGGTCCTGCTCTGCGGTGTCGCGCTCTTCTTCATGAGCCTGCTGCGGGCGAGCGCGCGGCCGTCGCACCTGCCCGAGCCGCCGCTGCCGGAGCCGCGGTCCCTCAAGCTCCGGTTCTTTTCGCCGCCGCCGTTCCTCAAGCTCGGGCTCCTGCCGTTGCTCGTGGCGGTGCCCCTCATCCTGCTGGCCATTTTCGAGTACGGCCAGCGGCGCCCCGGGCACCTCCTCTATACGCCGGAGGTCGTCGTTCGCTGCCTGATCTGGACGATCGTGATGCCGATGATCGCCCTGGCCGCCTCGGTGTCTGCCCAGCGGCGGGTGATGGGCCGGCAGATATCGTCGCTCAAGGTCGACCTCGCCGCGCTCTTCTTCTCCGGCGCGGTCGAGGCGGCGATCTACATCGGAGTCCTCAAGGGGTGGATGCCCTGGCTCCTCGATGCGCCGCACCAGCTTTACGAGATCCTGGGGCCCGGCCTCGTGCTCGGGCCGATGCTCCTCGGCAAGACGCTGTTCATCGCTTTTTCAAGCATCATTGAGGGCCAGCCGTTCTACCCCTCCGAGCTTGGCGACGCCGACCGCGAGTGGTGGGCCCGGTGGTCCGGCTGGGTCCTGCTGTCCGCGCTGCTCTGGATGTTCTCCGGCGCCCTGATCTTCCTCGGGCCTCTCCTGCTCCATACCGTCGTGAGCAAGGTCGCGACGGCAATGGCGGCCGGCGGGCTCGGCGGCCTGGTGAGCCTGATCGGCAAGGGCGTGGGGACCGCCGCCAGCCCCGAGAGCGGGAAGGCCCAAAGCCCATGGCGCGGCGTGGTGCTGGCCCTCGCAGCCCCTCTGTTCTGCCTGGCGCTCCTGCTCCTCGTCTCGGTGGGGACCCAGGACCTCCTGCGGCTCCTGCCGAAGGCATGGACGGGTTCGGTGGGCGAATCGCCCGAGCCGTTCCGCGGCTACACCGTCTTCATCCTCGCCGCCGTCGCCGTGCTCTACGCGTTCGGCGTCCTGATGGGACGCTTCGTCAACGTCAACCGGTTCTCCCTTCAGGCCACCTACCGCAACCGCCTGGTCCGCGCCTACCTGGGGGCGAGCAACAAGAAGCGGCGGCCGAACCTGTTCACCGGTTTCGATCCGCGCGACAACCTCCGTCTGCACGCCCTGCGCGACAACCGGCCGCTGCCGCTGATCAACATGGCGCTCAACCTGGTGGCCGGGGAGGACCTGGCCTGGCAGCAGCGCAAGGCGGAGAATTTCACGGCGACGCCGCTGCACTGCGGCAGCAGCCGGCTCGGCTACCGCCGGTCGCAGAGCTACGGCGGACAACGTGGGATCTCATTGGGCACCGCGGTGGCCACCTCGGGAGCGGCGGCCAGTCCCAACATGGGGTCCAACTCGTCGCCCGCCATCACCTTCATCATGACCCTCTTCAATGCCCGTCTGGGCATCTGGCTGGGCAATCCGGGACCGCTCGGGCGCGACAGTTGGACGCGCAGCGGCCCGGTGAACTCGGCGTCGATGATCCTCGACGAAGCGCTGAGCTTCACCGACGCCCGCCACCCCTACGTCAACCTCTCGGACGGTGGCCACTTCGAGAACCTCGCCCTGTACGAGATGGTGCGGCGGCGCTGCCGTTTCATCGTCGTGGGCGACGCCGGCGGCGATCCCAGCTACGCTTACGACGACCTCGGCAACGCCATCCGCAAGATCCGTATCGACTTCGGGATCTCCATCGATTTCGCGGACCGCATCAACATCTTCCCCAAGAACCTGGACAAAGCCAATCCGGCGGCGCGCTACTGCGCCGTGGGCAGCATCCACTATCACGACGTGGACGGTCCCGACGCGCCGGACGGCGTCCTGATCTACATCAAGCCGGCGATCTGCGAGACCGAGTCCTACGACATCTACAATTACGCGCGCTCCTCCCTGACGTTCCCCCACGAGAGCACGGCGGACCAGTGGTTCAGCGAGTCGCAGTTCGAGAGCTACCGTGCCCTCGGCCGTGAGGCGGTCCTCACCATGGTGCGCAACGGCCCCCACCACGGCCGTCCCTTGAGCTTCGCCGAGCTCCAGGCGGACGTCGAGGACTACATCCGCCGCGGCCCGGCGCCGGTACCGCAGGTCATCGTCGGCCCGGCGCCGTCCTCCGGCAAGGCCCTGCCGCCGGCGGCCTCGACCTCATAACGCCGCTCTCTTGACGGGGGCGGCTGGTCGGTATAGTCTGTATTTCTAATAGAAACAGAAAGCCAAAGGAGGTGCGCAATGCAGGCACGCCGTCGCAAGTCGCTGATCTGGATCGGTGCACTGCTGATGGTGGCGCTCGTGAGTTGGGGCGGAGCGTGGAGAGCCGAGGCGAAGGCGCTGGACGTTCCGGACCTGTCCTGGCTCCAGGACGATTCGTGTGCCGAGGGGGTGGCCGTCGCGTCGCTGGATACTCCCGATTGGATGGAAGCCGCTCCCTAGGCGCCCGACGCAGCGAAGCCGGCCGGCAAGGAATGCAGGGCCAATGGGCAATGCAAAGGGAAACAGTACTGCGCCAAGGCGGTGGGCGACTGCAAGGGCAAGGGGAATTGCACCGCCAAGCCCGACGTCTGCCCCGAGATCTTCAAGCCCGTCTGTGGCTGTAACGGCAAGACCTATAGCAATGAGTGCTTCGCCGCGGCGGCGGGGGTCAATGTGGCGTCCGAGGGTGCCTGCAAGACAGGGACTGCGGCCAAGCCCTGCAAGACGAACAAGCAGTGTGGGGCCGGCGCCTACTGCGCCAAGGAAACCGGCAAGTGCGACGACGAGGGCGTCTGTGCCCAGAAGCCGCAGATCTGCCCGCTGGTCGTGGCACCGGTCTGCGGCTGCGACAACAAGACCTACAACAATGGCTGCATGGCGCACCGGGCCGGCGTGAACGTCAAGCACGACGGCAAGTGCGAGAAGATGTAGAGCCTGCCCGCTGACGCAGTGCGCCGGGGAGGCCCTGGAGGCCTTCCCGGCGCGCAGGTCTTCCCTGGCCCCTTAGCGCCTGATTCGGCGGCGAGGTAGATGGGGCGATGCTGGTGGCGGCGCTGAGGCGCCATCGCGCAGTCCTGGGATAGGGACTGCTTGCACCTCCGCCCCCCCGGCGCTACTATGGCCGCCGGCCAACACGCATCCAGCGTCGGGCAAAGCCTGAAGGGGAGGTTCATGGCCAACATCGCGCTGAAAGTCAATGAGAAGAGCCACGTCGTCGACGTGGAGCCGCGGACGCTGCTCGTCGAGCTGCTGCGCGAGCACCTGCGGCTCACCGGGACCCACGTGGGCTGCGACACCAGCCAGTGCGGCGCCTGCACCGTCTGGGTCGACGGCAAGTCCGTCAAGAGCTGCACCATGCTGGCGGTGGAAGCCGACGGCGCAACGGTCACCACGATCGAGGGGTTGTCGCCCTACGCGGGCAACGGCGGGCTGCATCCCATGCAGGCCGCCTTCCACACCTGCCATGGCCTGCAGTGCGGCTTCTGCACGCCCGGCATGGTGATGCGCGCCGCCGAGCTCATCCAGCGCAACCCGAATCCCACCGAAGACGAGGTGCGGCACGGGCTCGAGGGCAACCTCTGCCGCTGCACCGGCTATCACAACATCGTCAAGGCCGTGCTCACGGCGGCCGAGACCGTGCGGGGAGGTGCCCAATGAGCGACCAGGGCCTGGGCGCTTCCGTCGCCCGCAAGGAGGACCGGCGCTTCCTGCTCGGCAAGGGGCGCTACACCGACGACCTCACGCTTCCGGGTCAGTCCTATGCCGTGTTCGTGCGCTCGCCGCATGCCCACGCGGTGATCCGCTCGATCGACGCCTCCCAGGCGCTCAAGGCGCCGGGCGTGCTCGCCGTGCTGACGGGCGAGGATGCGGCCGCCGACGACCTGGGCGGCATCCCCTGCGGCTGGACGATCACCAGCAAGGACGGCTCGAAGATGGTGGCGCCGCCGCACCCGGCTCTGGTGAAGGGGAAGGCGCGGCACACCGGCGATCCGGTCGCCATGGTCATCGCCGAGACCCGGGCGCAGGCCAAGGACGCCGCCCAGCTCGTGGAGGTCGGCTACGATCCGCGGCCGGCCGTCGCCCACCTGAACGCCGCGGTCGCGGAGGGCGCGCCCCAGGTCTGGGACGAGGCGCCCGGCAACGTCTGCTTCGACTGGCATCTCGGCGACGCCGCGGCCACCGAGGCCGAATTCGCCAAGGCCGATCGCGTCGTCGCGATCGACCTGACCAACAACCGCATCGCTGCCAATGCCATCGAGCCCCGGGCCGCCAACGGCTACTATGACGACGTCGAGGACCGCTACACGCTCTACACCACGTCGCAGAATCCCCACCTGACCCGCCTGCTGCTCGCCGCCTCACCCTGAAGGTGCCGGAGCACAAGCTGCGCGTCGTGGCGCCTGACGTGGGCGGCGGCTTCGGATCGAAGATCTTTCATTACGCCGAAGAGTTGCTGGTCCTCTGGGCATCCAAGAAGGTCGGCCATCCCGTGAAGTGGACCTCCGATCGCAGCGAGGCCTTCCTCTCCGACGCCCATGGCCGCGACCACGTGACTCACGCCGAGATGGCCCTCACGGCCGACGGCAAGTTCCGCGGCCTGCGCGTGCGCACACTCGCCAATATGGGGGCGTACCTCTCGACCTTCGCGCCGGCCATCCCGACCTATCTCCACGCCACGCTCCTCTCCGGGCCGTACGTCATCCCCGCCATCTACGCCGAGGTGAAGGCGATCTTCACCCACACGGTTCCCCTGGATGCGGTCCGCGGCGCCGGCCGTCCCGAGGCCACCTACCTGCTGGAGCGACTGGTGGACAAGGCCGCTCGCGAGCTGGGTATCGACCGGGTGGAGATCCGGCGCAAGAACCTCATCCAGCCGGACCAGTTCCCCTACCAGACGCCCGTGGCCCTCCAGTACGACGTCGGCGACTATCCCGCCACGCTCGACATGGCACTCCAAGCGAACGATCACGCGAAATTCGCGGAGCGCAAGGCCGAGTCGGAGCAGCGCGGCAAGCTGCGCGGCTTCGGCATTTCGACCTACATCGAGGCCTGCGGCATCGCGCCGTCGGCCCTGGTGGGCGCGCTTGGCGCCGGTGCCGGTCTGTACGAAGCGGCGACGGTGCGCGTCCATCCCACGGGGAGCGTCACCGTGTTCACCGGCACGCACAGCCACGGCCAGGGGCACGAGACCACGTTCGCCCAGCTCGTCAACGAGCGGCTCGGCATCCCGATCGAAAACATCGAGATCGTCCACGGTGACACCGATCGCATTCCGTTCGGCATGGGCACCTACGGCTCGCGCTCGGCGGCCGTGGGCGGCTCGGCGATTTACAAAGCGGTCGACAAGATCGTGGACAAGGGAAAGAAGATCGCGGCCCATCTCCTCGAAGCGAACGTCGCCGATATCGAGTTCGCGGACGGGAAATACCGCGTCGCCGGCACCGACCGCGAGAAGACTTTCGGCGAGATCGCCTTCACCGCCTACGTGCCGCACAACTATCCCATCGAGACGGTGGAGCCGGGGCTCGAAGACTCGGCTTTCTACGATCCCAAGAACTTCACCTTCCCCGGCGGCTGTCATCTCGTCGAGGTCGAGGTGGACCCGGAGACGGGTGTCGTCGAGGTGGTGGACGTCGCCATTGCCGACGACGTTGGAGTGATCATCAACCCGATGATCGTCGACGGCCAGGCGCACGGCGGCTTGGCGCAGGGGATCGGCCAAGCGCTGCTCGAAGAGTGCGTCTACGACGCCGAAGGTCAGCTCCTTGCGGGCTCGTACATGAGCTACACCATGCCGCGCGCGGCGGACCTGCCCTCGTTCAAGGTGGGCAATCACGTCACGGCTTGCACGCACAATCCCACGGGGATCAAGGGCGTGGGCGAGGTGGGCGCCATCGGCGTTCCCCCCGCGGTCATCAACGCCGTGCTCGACGCCCTGGCTCCGCTCGGCGTCACGCACATCGACATGCCGGCGACCCCGGAGAAGGTCTGGCGCGCCATCCAGACAGCCCAGGCAGCGCAGGGAGGTGCCGCATGAGGAATTTCGAGTTCCATCGTCCGCAGTCGGTGGCCGACGCGGTGACGCTGCTCAAAGGCAACGATGCCGCGAAGCTGCTGGCGGGCGGCCAGAGCCTGCTGCCCATCCTGAAGCTCGACCTGGCACAGCCGTCCGACTTGGTGTCGCTCGCCAAGGTCCCCGGCCTCAAGGAGATCCGCTCCGAGGGAAACGAGCTGGTGATCGGCGCGCTCGTCACCCACGACGAGGTGGCCACGTCGCCCGAGGTGCGCCGGCGCATCCCGGGGCTGGCCGCCCTCGCCGGCGGGATCGGCGACGCCCAGATCCGCAACCGCGGCACGATCGGCGGCTCGCTCGCCCACGCCGATCCGGCCGCCGACTATCCCGCGGCCGTTCTGGCCCTGGGAGCGACCATCGTGACCGATCGCCGGAGCATCGCGGCCGACGATTACTTCACGGGCCTCTTCCAGACGGCGCTCGAACCGGACGAGATCATCACCGGCGTTCGCTTCCCGGTGCCGGAGCGCTCGGCTTACGCCAAGTTCCCCCATCCGGCGTCGAAGTACGCAGTGGTCGGCGTGATGGTGGCCAAGACCGCGGGCGGCGTGCGCGTCGCGGTGACGGGGGCCGGTTCCAAGGTGTTCCGCTTGACTGCGCTGGAGAAGTCGCTCACCGAAAACTTCGCGTGGCGTGCCGCCAGCGCCGTGGAGGTTCCGCCCGGAGACCTGCGGACGGGCGGCGAGTCGAGCCCGGAGTACCTGGCACACCTCGTCCAAGTGATGGCGAAGCGGGCCATCCAGGCTTGCCAGTAAGTTGGACCTGCCGCGCAACGTCGAGGACACGCGGCATCTGCTCGCGTCGGGACGCTACGTCGCCGACGCGAGCCTTGCCACCGCCGTCTTCCTTGCTCTCACGCTGGGTCGCCCGCTTCTCCTCGAAGGCGAGGCGGGAGTGGGCAAGACGGAGATCGCCAAGGTCCTCGCCGAAACCCTGGGCCGCCGCCTCATCCGCCTCCAGTGCTATGAGGGGCTGGACGCGGCGGCAGCGCTCTACGAATGGAATTACCCACGCCAGATGCTGGAGATCCGGCTCGCGGAGCTGGAGGGCCGGGGCGAGAGAGCGCGCTTGGCCCACGACATCTTCGACGAGCGCTTCCTGCTCAAGCGTCCGTTGCTGCTGGCGTTGGAGCCTGATCCGGCGGGACCGCCCGTGCTCCTCGTCGACGAGGTCGACCGCACGGACGAGCCGTTCGAGGCGTTCCTGCTGGAGATCCTGAGCGATTTCCAGGTGACCATCCCGGAGATGGGCACGGTGATCGCGCCGTCACCGCCCATCGTCGTCCTCACCTCCAACCGCACGCGCGAGATCCACGATGCGCTCAAGCGGCGCTGCTTCTATCACTGGATCGGCTATCCGGACGCAGCCCGCGAGCTGGAGATCCTGCGCCTGCGCGCTCCCGAGCTGGCCGTGGCGCTCGCCGGGCAGATCGTGCGCTTCGTGCAGAAGCTGCGCTCGGCCGACCTGTTCAAGCTGCCGGGAGTCGCCGAGACGATCGACTGGGGCCGCGCCCTCCTCGCGCTCGATCAGGTGGCCCTGGAGGCCGACACCGTGAACGCGACCCTGGGCATTCTCCTCAAATATCAGGACGACATCGAGAAGATGGCGGGAGCCCCCGTGCGGGAGATGGTGCGGGAGACGCTGGCCGGATCGTGATGGCGAAGGTGATCAGTCCGTTAGAGTTAGACTTGAGACGAGGCTGAGACAGAAATGACCAAGGCACAGCCCCATGATCAACGCCTGACGGAGATCATCCGGCGTCTTGTCGAGGCCTATCAGCCGGAGCGCATATACCTCTTCGGCTCGTATGCACGGGGCGATGCGGGGCCCGACAGTGATTTCGATCTCTTGGTCATCGTACCGGATGATGCGCCCAAAGAAAGGACGCGAAGCCGTCTGGCCTACCAGGTGCTGCGCGGCACGCGGTTGGCCGTCGACGTCCTCGTCTGGACCCGGCGAAGCTTCGAGAGCCGTCTCCGGGTTCCGGCTTCGCTGCCGGCCGTCGTCGAGCGCGAGGGGATGGTGCTGTATGTCGCATGACCCGGCGCTGGTAGCGGAGACCGGCGCCTGGCTCCGGAAAGCCGCCTCCGACATCCGTGCCGCCAGCGTCGACCTTGCGACCACACCGCCTTTGACAGAAGACGTGGTCTTCCATGCGCAACAGGCGGCTGAGAAGATCCTCAAAGGATTCCTCGTCTGGCACGGCCGGACTTTTCGAAAGACGCACAGCCTTGAGGAGATCGGCGAGCAGTGCCTGGACATCGACCCGAGCCTGAGGTTGCTGGTCGATCGCGCCGTTCCTCTCACCGAGTACGCCTGGAAATTCCGTTACCCGGGCGATTTGGAAGAACCCGAGCGAACGGAGGCCGAGGAGGCGCTGGCGGTGGCGCGCGAAATCTTCGAGGGCGTGCTCGAACGCCTTCCTGCCGAGACGTGGCCGCCGCGAGGTTGAGCTGGGCGATGTCGAAACTGGCGGAGAACGTCGTCCACTTCACCCGCCTCCTGCGCGGCGCCGGCCTGCGGCTCGGGCCGGCGAGCGCTCTCGACGCCCTCGCCGCCGCGTCCGCCGTGGACGTGATCCAACGCGACGAGCTCTACTGGGCGCTCCACGCCGTCCTCGTCAAGCGACCGGAGGATTTCGAGCTTTTCGATCAGGCCTTCCGCCTCTTCTGGCGTGACCCCATGGGAGTCGACGCCGCGCTGGCGCAGCTCCTGCCCCATGTGCGCATGCCGCAGGCGCAGACGATTTCGCGGCGCGTCGCCGAGGCGTGGCGTCCGCCGTCGTCCACGGGAAAGCCGCTCCCTGAGCGCACCGAGTTCGACGCCGCGCTGACCTTCTCCGCCGACGAGCTCCTGCACACCCGCGACTTCGACCAGATGAGCGCCGGCGAACTCGCCCGCGCCAAGCGGATCGTCGCTCGCATGGCGGCGGCGCTGCGGCCCATCCGCACGCGGCGGTTCGCCCCCGACCCTCACGGCGCGAAGATCGATCTCGCGCGTACCCTGCGCGACAGTGCCAGGACCTTCGGCGACCTGGCGCCGCTGCGCTTCCGCTCGCGCCTCTCCCTGCCGCCGCCGCTCGTCGTCCTGTGCGACATCTCGGGGTCGATGGGCCGCTACTCGGAGATGATGCTGCACTTCCTGCACGCCCTGCTCGACGCCCGCGACGTCCGCAGCCCCGTCCACGCCTTCCTGTTCGCCACCCGGCTGACCAACGTGACGCGCATCCTCCTGCGCCGCGACCCGGACGAGGCGCTCGCGCGCTGTGGCCGCGAGGTCCAGGACTGGCAGGGAGGAACGCGCCTGCGCACCTGCCTGCATCAGTTCAACCGGGAATGGTCGCGGCGCGTCCTCGGTCACGGCGCCGTGGTGCTGCTGGTCACCGACGGCCTCGACCGCGACCCAGAGCCGGGACTCGCCGCCGAAGCGGAGCGCCTCCACAAGTCCTGCCGCCGGCTGATCTGGCTCAACCCGCTCCTGCGCTGGGAAGGCTTCCAACCGCGGGCCCAAGGGATCCGCGCGCTCCTTCCCCACGTGGACGAGCACCGGCCGGTGCACAACCTGGACAGCCTGGAGGCGCTGGGGCGGGCATTGGGGTAGCGGGCGACTCCTCGTTGAAGTCCTCGACAGACAGCTCCACTCTCCTGGAATTCCTGCGAAGGAACGCGCTCCCGGTCCAAGCCGCCAGACATTGCGGCGTCTGCCATGGCTTTGCGGCAATTCCGGCAAGATTGCGGTAAAGGCGCAAGACTACGTCACGACGCTACGGACAGTGCCGCAATCTGCCCCTGGCGCAGTTTGAATGAGCAGACATTGCAGCGGAGTCTGTAGACTCCGGACTGGCGACGCTCAGGATCGCCGCGATGTCAAACGGAGCGGGCCAGTTTCCAGAAAATTTGCGGTATTCTGAGGATTTATACCGCGATGTTTCACGGATCTTCGGCCAAGAAATCGGCATCGCCGTAAAGTGTGCGGAAATGCGTAGAATCTAGCCAACATCGCCGTGCGGCCAAAGCGTTTTGCGGTGCATCTCCAGGCATCGCGGTGAAATTATCATACATCGCTGCAATGTGGCCTCATTGTGCGCGGTGTCTGAGGATTTACGGTGATGTCTGGCTGTGTTGCAGGAAAACCCAGAGCGCCTCTTTGGCGTTGGGGCGTGTCATGAGGCTTCGGACAAGTTTCGCGGTAAGTTCGAGAGATCGCAGTAGAATGCATTGACTCTGCGGTGGAGTTGCTGAGCGCATTGCAATGTCTGGAGACGGTGCGGTGCGTTTATAGACTCTGCGGTGGGGTCTGGAGATATTGCGGGGGATCCAGGGAGATCGCGGCAATGTTTTCCGGGCTCGGACCGCGTCGGGCCGAGCTGCGGCAATGTCAGGCGATACGATGTGGCAGGGGTAGGCATGCGGGCCGTCACGGCACCCACGCATACCCCAGCTTCAGGAAGAAGGTCCGGTCGGTGCGCGTCAGGTCGATCCGCTGGTCGGCGGCGGAGGTGTCGGAGTAGCCGAGGAAGAGGACGGTCTGCGGGTTCAGCTTGTAGGAGAAGAGGAACTGGCTGAACAACGCCTCGGTTCTCTCGTCGACCGCGGCGAGGTAGAGGGCGGGGTTGCGCTGGACGTCGGTGTACTGGAAGGTGGCGCGCAGGAAGGTGCGCACGTTGAGCTGGTAGACCCCGGAGAGCTGTGTCAGGTTCGCCGTGAACAGCTCGCCGCCCCGCACGTCGAGCCGCTGGTAGACGTGGGAGAGCTGGGTCCGCAGGTGGCGGCCCAGGTCGAACCGCACGGTGGGCGAGACCTGCACGAGGTCCCCCGCGCGGGTGTTGACGAAGTCGATCTCGCCGCCATAGTTCAGGGAGAGGCTCAAGAAAAGATTGCCGCTCGGCTGCATCTCGGAGTAGAGGGTGGAGAACGTATCCTTGAACGTCAAGCCGTTGAAGAACCGGTTGCGCCGGGCCACGTTCAGCGTCGTGAAGGTCTGCAGGGGTCCGTTGCAGTCGGCCGTGACCTCCACCAGCTCCTCGAGGCGCTGGCCGCGCTGGTCCTCGCGGCGGTCCCAGTCGCTGCTGAGACTGGCACGGGTGAAACCTCGCAAGTTGCCGTTCCAGACGTGCCCGCCCCCGGCCTGCAGGAAGGTGTAATCGACCCGCGGCAGGAAGCCCATGTCGGCGCGGAAGTCCCGGCCCACGTCCTCGTAGCGGGCGAAGGCGAACCAGTCGCGAGTGTCGTGGTTGTAGGCGATCTGGTAGGCGCTGTCCGCGAACGTCCCCTGCGGCTGGCCGAATTGCGTGGCCACCTCGTGCGGATAGCCGGTCTGAGAGCGCAGGAATTGAAGGCGCACGTGGTCCGAATCGGTCATGCGATAGAGGCCGTCGATCCCCGCCAGATGGTTCATGTAGCCATCTCCCTGGCGATCGGTGAACAGGACGCCGACGGCCGAGGAGCTGCCGAAATCCCTTCTGTAGCGCAGCACGGCGTCGGTGGTCTGGAAGCCGAGGGAGGTCGACGAAGAGCCGCTGTTGCCGGGGAAGAGCAGGTTGGTCCGGTCGTCCTGAGCGGCGAAGACGCCGATCGCGTTCTTCTCCTCCTTGCCGGTCAGCTTGACGCCCCAGGAGGGAGCCGCCACGTTGCGGGTGAAGACCACGTTGAACGGCGTGCTGAAGAAGTCGGCGCCTTCGAGGAAGAAGGGGCGCTTCTCCGGAAAGAAGAGGGCGAACTGAGTGTTGACGTTGAGCTGCGCGGCATCGGCCTCGACCTGGGAGAAGTCGGGGTTGAGGGTGGCGTTGAGAGTGAGGTTGGGCGTGACCCCCCACTTCGCCGTAAGGCCCGGCTCGGTCTTGACGCCGCCCTCGCGTAGAGGGCCGGAAGGGAAGTCCTGCCGCTTGTCGGTGCGGGTGGCGGTGACGGTGGGTGTGAGCTCGAGGTTGCGCCCCGGCGTGATCCCCGCGAAGCCGGCGATTTTCGAATTCTGGCAAAGGTAGCAGTTGACGTTGCGATCGAGAGGATGGTCGGAGATGCGGGCGCGCTGGCTGCGCGGATAGAAGCGCAGGACGTCGACGCCCCAGGTCTGCTCGCCCTCCGTGCGCGGGAAGCGCAGGGAGCTGAAGGGGATGGCGATTTCGACGGTGTAGCCGTCCTCGTCGATCCGGCCGGCCGCGTTCCAGATGGCGTCCCAGGTGGAATCCTCGTTGCCGCTCACGTCGTCCATGAAGAGGTCCATCTGGACTCCGAGCGGATTGACGAAGAACTCGAAGGCGCGGCGCTGGTCGTTGAAGGTATCGAGGACGATGCCCACGAAATCGTCGTTGAAGGCGCTGTCGCGGTCCGAGACGTGGGCGCGGATGGCCGACGGATTGGGATCGTGGGCGCGGAAGGCGACGTAGAGGTGACCGGCGTCGTAGGTGACGAACGCCTCCGTGGCCACGGCGGGAGGGGTATTCTCGCCCGGCCGCGTCTCGTACTTGAGCTCGATCTTCGCCGCCTTCTGCCAGGCCGCCTCGTCGAGCACGCCGTCGACGGTGATCTCCGAAGCCGCCCGCTCGACGTGGTGGAGCGGGCGCGGAGCCTGAGCGCCGTGAACGGCGAGGGGTGTGAAGACAAGGAGCAGGAATCCGGTGATCCGCGATTTTCCGTTCATGGACCCTCCCGAGACATCCTTCATGACTACCCAGGTAGTACGGAGATCCAGCCCGTGAGGTTTCGGCCGATTTCCCTCTTAGACGCACGAGGACCGGAAACGGTTTGCCGGCAGGTGGATAATCGGAGCTAACCGCCCGGCGTTCGCCGCGTCTAAGGAGTCGCAATGGAGCGCACCGAGATCAGCGTGGTGAGGCTTGCCCAGGCGGGCGACGCCGAAGCCTTTCGCGAGCTGGTGGAGAGCCACAGCGCGAAGCTGTTCCGCCTCGCCTGGCGCATCACCGGCGACGAGGCCACGGCGGAGGACGTGGTCCAGGAGGCGTTCCTGCGGGCCTACCGGTCGCTCGGGCGCTTCGACGAGCGCGCTCAGTTCGGCACCTGGCTCCATCGCATAGCCGTCAACGCCGCCCTGGAGATCGTGCGCAAGCGGCAGCGCCACCTCCCCTCCAGCCATGGCGTCGAGGAGCCGCCTCCCTCTCCCGCTCCCGGGCCGGACCGGGTCGCCCTCAGCCTCGAAGTGGAGCGGGCCGTCCACTCGGCCCTCGCCGGTCTCTCCCCGATGGAGAGGACGGCGTTCGTGCTCCGCCACTTCGAGGGGCGGTCGATCGCCGAGATCTGCGATCAGCTCGGGTTGGGAGCGAGCGCCGGCAAGCAGGCGATCTTCCGCGCGGTCAAGAAGCTGCGCCGCGTTCTGGAGCCCTTTGTGGATCGACAGGCCGAGAGACAGGAAGTGAAGCTATGAAACCGCTCGACGACGACGACCTCATCCTCTATCTCTACGGCGAGTCCGCGGACCCCGAGGCCGTGCGGCTGCAGATCGAGTTCTCCGCGGAGCTGCGCGCCCGCTGCGAATCGCTGCGGCGGGTGCTGGCCGCGGTGGACGACGCCGTCCCCGTGCCGGAGCGGGGGGAGGGCTATGGCGCCGAGGTGTGGGCGCGGCTCGCACCCCGGCTCGCTCGCGCGGGGCGCGAAGGGCGGCGGCTCTCCTTCCCGGTCCGTCCCCGCCGGCCGGCCTCCGGCTGGGCCGGTTGGACCCGTTGGGCCGCGGCGGCCCTGGTGCTGATCGCCGTGGGTTTCGGCCTCGGCCGCCTGTGGCCCCGGCCAACGGCGTTGCCGCAGCAGGCCCGCGACCGCATCCTGCTCGCCACGGTGGCAGCCCATCTCGATCGCTCCGAGCGGCTGCTCGCCGAGGTCGCGCACACTCCCGACGCCTCCGACGGCGCCGATCTCTCGGCGGAGCGCGCCTGGGCGCGCGACCTCCTCGCCGCCAACCGCCTCTACCGCCAATCCACCCGTCAGGCCGGACGCCAGCGGCTGGCCGGCCTGCTCGACGAGCTCGAGCCGGTCCTCCTGGATCTCGCCCATGCTTCCGACGAGTTGCCGGCCGCGGAGCTGGCGGCTCTGCGCGAGCGGATCGCGAACCAGTCCCTGCTGTTCAAGGTGCGGGTCGCGAGCGATCACCTGGAAAATCCGAAACAGACTCTTTAGGAGACGCCCATGCGTACCACCCTCTCGCTTTCGCTCGCCGCTCTGGCCCTGCTGCTGGCCTTGAGCTTCGCGCCCTGGAAAGCCCTGGCCGCAGGTACTAAGCCGCCGAAGGACGACCTTTACAGCGCGGCTCGCCAGGACCTCGACGCCGGCCGTTTTGCCGCCGCCATCGACAAGTTCGGCCGCGCCGCCGAGCGGGGCGGCAAGGAGGCCGACGCGGCCCTTTATTGGAAGGCCTACGCGCAGAATAAGGCGGGGCGGACGGCGCAGGCCCTCGCCACGCTGCGGCAGCTCGGCGGCACCTATCCCAAGAGCACGTGGCGCGACGACGCCCATGCTCTGGAGCTGGAGATCCGCGGCGCCACGGGCCAGCACCCCGATCCGGGAGCCGCGGAGGACGAGGACCTGAAGCTCTACGCCCTGAACGGCCTGCTCGCCTCCGACTCCCAGCGCGCCGTGCCGCTCGTCCTCAAGTTCCTCGAAGGCAATCACTCGCCGCGGCTCAAGGGGCAGGCCCTCTTCGTGCTCTCCCAGAGCGACTCGCCCGAGGCCCGCAGGACCCTGCTCGAAATCGCCCGCGGCGCCCGTCATCCGGAGCTCCAGAAGCAGGCGATCGAATCGCTGGGAGCCGCGGGGGAGAAGGACGTTCTGGCGCAGCTCTACGGTGGCACCGCGAGCGCCGAGGTCAAGCTGGACGTGCTCGACGGCTACATGGCGGCCAATGCGCGCGAACGCATCGTGGCCGCTGCCCGAAGCGAGAAAGATCCGCGGGTGCGCCGCAAGGCTCTCGAGCTGCTCGGCCCGGCGGGAGCCCGGGAGGAGTTGCGGCAGCTCTATCACAGCGAGAGCGATCCGGGAGTCCGGATGACGATCCTCGACGGCCTCGCCGTGGCCGGCGACGTCGAGGCCCTCGCCGGCATCGCGCGGGATGAAAAGGATTCTTCGCTGCGCTCCAAAGCCGTCTCCAACCTGGGGATCAGCCAGGATCCGAAGGCGACCGCGACCCTCAAGTCCCTCTACACGGGAAGCATGGACGAAGGCGTCCGCAGGGCCGCCCTCGAGGGCCTCTTCATCCAGGGGAATGCCGCGGTCTTGATCGAGCTCTACCACACCGAGAAAGATCCGCAGTGGCGGCGCGACATCGTCAAGCAGCTCGGCCTCATGGATTCCGAGGAGGCCCAGACGTTCCTGTCCAAGATCTTCGGCAAGGGTTCCGATTGATTTTTTCCGGAGGAGAACGACCATGAGACTTCAACTGCCGACCGTCCTCTTGCTTCTCGGTCTCGCTTCCTCGGCGGCGGAGGCCCAGAAGCCCGCGCCGCAGGTCGCCAACGCCCATCTCGAAACCGCCTCCGCAGGCGGCGGGCTCGAAGCCGCAATCCGCCAGGCCGGCGCCAGCGCCCGCGAGCCCTTCTGGATCGCCTGGTCCGTACCGATGATCGCGGGCCATCACAACATCTGCTGCATGAGCAACACCGACGGGCTCAAGAAGTGGACGCAGACCACCTGCCGCCTGGAAGGCAAGGACCAGGGATGGGGCAGCACCGACGACGACAAGGCGCCGGCCGACCAGGACCTGCTGGTGCTCGCCCGCATCGAGAACGGACAGATCGGCAAGGTCCACCCCTATTCCGCCTCCTGTTCGCTCGACGCCGGCGGCCGGCGTTTCGTCTGGCTCGGCGACGCGAAGCCGGAGGAGAGCGTGGCCCTGCTCGCGAAAATCGGCAACCCGGACCGTGCGGCCTCGCGGAATCTGACCGAGGAATCCCTGGCGGCTCTCTCCTTCCATCGCAGCAGCCGGGCGGACGAGGTGCTGGAGGACATGGCCGCCGCTCCTCATTCGCGGAAGGTGCGCGAGGACGCCCTGTTCTGGCTCGGCCAGAGTCGGGGTGAGCGCGGCGCCCGGTTCATCACCCGCGTCATGGAGGGCGATCCCGACGTCGAGATCCGCAAGAAGGCCATCTTCGCGCTCAGCCAGAGCAAGGCCTCGGGCGTCACCGACTCTCTCATCCGGCTCTCGCGCCAGGACCGCAGCGCCGACGTGCGCGGCGAAGGCCTCTTCTGGCTCGCCCAGCGGGACGATTCCAAGGCCCCGGATGCCATCGTCCAGGCGATCGAAACCGATCCTGACAAGGCGGTCAAGAAGAAAGGCGTCTTCGCCCTCTCGCAGCTCCGCGGCGGCCGCGCCGTGCCGCTGCTCATCGAGGTCGGCCGCAAGACCAGGGACCGGGAGGTCCGCAAAGAGGCGCTCTTCTGGCTCACCCAGTCGAACGATCCCGCGGCCTTCGAATACGTGGAGAAGGCGCTCAATCAGTGAGCAGCGAGAACCGCTCGCGCCGGGGGACGAGTGGAACGTAGCGGTTGATACGGGCGAAGAGGCTCATCAGGGCGAAGCGCCAGCGCAGCGCGAAGGCGGGGCGTGGGAAGACGTTGCCGGCCAGGATCGACATCGCCGCGCGATGCACCTGGAGCGGTCCCTGGCCGTGCAGGAAGAGCTCGCGGAACGAGTGATCGTAGTAGAGCTCGACCAGGCGGAAGAACGCCGCCGAGCTCTCCTCGATAAAGCGAATGTAATGCCGCCGCAGGGGCGCCGGGTCCTGGCCCCGCTGCACGGCCGCGACGATCGCCCGCCCGGCCTCGTCGCCGCTCATCATCCCCAGGCAGACGCCGGTGGAGAAGATGGGATCGATGAAAGTCGCGGCGTCGCCGGCCAGGAAATAGCCGGGGCCGGCGTACGGCGTGCAGTGGTAGCTGAAATCCGCCAGCACGTGGGTCTCCGTGAGGACGGTCGCGCCGTCCGTCCGCTCGCGCAACACTGGGCAGCGGGAGATTCCCCAGGCGAGCATCTGGTCGGCGGGCAGCCCCACCTGGCGGGCCGCGTGATCGTGCATGACCAGGCCGATGCTGGTGCGGGTCTCGTCGAGGGGGATCAGCCAGAACCACCCCTCCTCGCAGACCACGATCACGATGTAGCCGCCCTCGTCGCCGGGCCGGCGCCAGACGTTCTCGAAGTGGCCGAAGTAGGCGATCTTCTTCAGGTGGGGGAGGACGCGGCGCAGGCCCAGGTGCTTGCCGAGCAGCGTCGACTGGCCGCTGGCGTCGACCAGGAAGCGGGCCGCGAGGTCGCCCTCGTCCGTGGCGACCTCGACCCTCCCGTCCTCCAGGCGCAGGATCTTGCGCACCGCGACCCCCTCGCGGACCTCGGCGCCGGCCTGCCGGGCGATGTCGAGCAGCCGGGCGTCGAACGGTGCGCGTTCGAGATTGAACGATGAGATCTCGCCGGGCAGCAGGCCCAGGGTGAAGGGGAAGAGGGAGGGCTCGCCGCCGCTGCCCAGGATGAACTCCGCGCCGTACTTGTCCACCTTGGGAATCCCGTCGAGCGCGTCGAGAAGGCCGAGCTCGCGGAACAGCGCAAAGTTGCGCGGCAGCAGCGATTCGCCGATATGGAACCGCGGGAAAGGCGTCCGCTCCAGCAGCCGCACCCGCAGCCCGGCCCGGGCCATGACCAGGGCCGCGGTCGATCCCGCAGGACCGCCGCCGATGACGAGGGCGTCGTGGGGAGGGGAGTCCGGGCTCATGGCCGGGGCATTCTACTGTGGTGGCAGCGTGGCGGGGAACGTCCTCGACAGGTCCTGCGGACACCGAGGGTAGCCCGGGATTTCAATCCCGGGCGGCATTGGAGCCGCTGGTGGCGCCTTTGAGATACCCGCCTCAGGGGAAGCACATCGTGCGGACCACGAAACAGGTGGCGCAACTGCCGCAGACGGTGCGCGCGGTCGCGGCGCCGAGGACGGCGCCGAGCTCCGGCGTCTCCAGGGCGTGCAGCGTTTCACGATGGAGCTTCATCTTCAGGGTCTTGGCGGTGTGCTTCTTCACGGGCGGCCCCCTCTCGAAGTCGATTGGCTTTCGGCGCCTTCGGCACGCCCGAAGGCAGTCCCATCAAAGAAGAGGGTGCTCGCCAAGCGGCGAAGCGGGCTGAGACGCCCGCGTCAACCTCCGGCGCGCTTGAAGAACTGGACCTCGCGCTCGTGCTGGCGCGCGGCTTCGAGCGAGGGGAAGGTGCCCAGGTTCTTTCGCTTGCCCGTCTTCGCGTCCTTCTTCCGCGAGTAGAGGCGGTACTCGCCGGATTTGAGCTTCCGGATCATGCCGCCGTCTCGGTTCCCGGCCGGTGGTGCAGCACCTCCGCGAGGAGGGGAACCGTGGTCAACGCACCCACGGCGAGGAGGGTCCAGCCAACTGCCTTCTTCGGTTTGCTGTCGAGCCGATCGCCCAGCAGCAGTGCGATCCCCGCGCCCAGGGCCGCGCGGGTTCCGGCGATCATGCCCAGCTCGGGCAGAGTGACGGTTCTCGAAATCATCGCTACCTCCCTTCTGTCGCTACGTGCCAGGAGCGGGAGAGCTCCCGCGCACACTGGGAAGAGGGGCAAGAGGCGTGCCAGCCATCGCTGCCGGTACGGCCGGTTGGCGAGCTATAGTGTCTCCATGGCCCAGCCCCACCAGCCGCCTGACACCCCCGAGCCGCCCCTCCCGCCGGCGGAATCTCCCGACGGAGTCGACCTCACTCTGATCCAGTGGACTCTCAGCCTGACGCCGCTCGAACGGCTCGAGCTCCTTCAGGATTGGGTGGACGGGCTCACGGAGCTCCGGCGTGGACGAGTCGCGGAGCGTTAAGTTCCTCGGGTTGCTGCGGGTGCTGCTCCACCACGGAGTCGAGTTCTTCGTTGTCGGTGGAGTGGCTGCCCAACTCGAGGGGACTCCCATCCTAACGGTCTCGCGATCCTCGTCACCGATCTCGGCGTCGTTGACATGATCGGCAGCGGCCTCACAGCGATCTCCTTATCAGGACCTCGCGAGTCGGAGCGATGCAACCATTCGGCTTGGTTACCCACCTCAATAAGTGAGGGCGGCAACTCCCGCTCCGGAACTCCGGCCCGGCACAGCGCCGAGCCACAGCAAAGAGGAGGATAGTATGTCAGAGACCATCCAGTCCCAGACCCAAGAGGAGATGACTCCCACCGCCGAAGCTCTTTTCAAGTGGGGGCCAGGAACGCCTCGTGGTGCGAAGGCGGTGTTCACGAGGATCATCAAGGAGGGCGCGAATGTCCCGCTATTCATAGGGCAGACCCTGGTCAACGCTCTCCGCGATCTTGGCTATAACGATACGACTTCTGCCCTTTGCGAGTTCGTGGACAACTCTGTTCAGTGGGGAGCACGAGAGGTGCGTGTTTACTTCAACGAATCAGGGAAAAAGAATCAGAAGCGGTTTGACGTCCTTGTCTTCGACGATGGTGTCGGAATGGCTCCCAATGTCCTACGTGCCGCCACAGCGTTCGGGGGTTCGATGTGCTTCGACAACCGCACTGGCATCGGCCGGTACGGAATCGGCATGAAGGGTGCAGCACTGAGCATGGCTCCGCTGCTTGAGATCATTTCATGGCAGGAACGGGGGGCCTTCTATAGCATGGAGCTAGACATCACTGATGTCGGCGAGGATCGTAGCAACGTCGTCAACCTCCCAAATCCTGTGTTCCGCGACCAACTGGCAGCTGAGGTGGTGGATATCCTCACTAAACGGACGCCATTGCCGAAGAGCGAAACTCAGGAGCCATTCATCAACGACGCATCGGAGCTGGTCGATAGGTTAGGGTCATCTGGAACGATCATCTATCTGCCCAACTGTGACAGACTGACCTATCGCACGACGAAGTCACTGGTTGAGCACGCGACGAAGGAGATGGCACGGATCTACCGGCGCCAGCTTGCTCGTGGCCTGAAGCTCTACGTGAATAACCGTCAGGTTGAGCCCTTCGACCCCACATACTCGATGCCCTCAGCACGACACACACGCATCGAGGGGCTTAGCGAGAAGTTCAGTCGTCTCTATCGTACCTGGGAACTTCCAATTCCGGTCGAGGAGAGCGACCCTACAGACACCAAGCCGGTTAAGGTCCGCCTTTTCGTGCTGCCCTTCGAGGACTGGCACAGGCTTTCACGCAAGGTTCTGAAGAACGATCTTCACGTCTTTGATCCGTTTACTATCTCGCTGATGAGGTCGGACCGGGAGGTCCACGCGGGCGAGATGCGGGCGATCTCCGGAAAGCATTGGACAGGTGACACTTGGTGGCGCATTGAGATCGAGTTCCCCGCGGAGTTGGATGAGGCCTTCGGTGTTGCGGTAAATAAGCAGGGGGTGCGTCCGAAGAGCTACGTGTTCGAGCAAATCCGTAAGGCGATCCATGAGGATCTCCGGAAGGTGAAGGATAAGATCGAGGAGCACTACGCGAGGCTCGCCTCTCAGCGGGCATCTAAGGGGCCGAGCGAGGCTGAGCGGAGAGCAAACGAAGCGGAGGCTTTGCAGGCAACGATCTTGCCGCAACACGACATGAAGACCGAGGAGGAGCATCACGCTTTCGAGGAGCAGCTGCGCCCGATTGCGGCGCTAGTAAAGCGTGCTGACGAGACCGACGAGGAGGCGTTCGAGCGGGTTAAGGTCTCGCGTTACATCACAACGTTCAAGCACGACGAAGACGCTCCGTTCTACCGAGCGGACTTCCAACTTGGAAGAGTCATCCTGACGATCAACTCTGCGCATCCTTTCTTTAGAGCCATCTATGAGCCATTGAGAGAGCTCTCGAAGCTGCCGCGCATGGCGGACGGAGAGGAGTTGGAGGTCGACAGCGAGCCCGCCGACATGCTGCCCAATCTAGAGCTTCTCCTGCTCTCGCTGGCCCGGACCCAGAGCACAATGTTGGCCAACGACACGACGGGCGATCTACGCCAGATTTTCGACCGGTTGCGCCGTCAGTGGTCGCTGGATCTTGCAACCCAGTTGAGCATGAAGTAGTATTAGTTCCCTGCACGACCTAAACTCCGGCCCTGGGCATAGCGTCCCTTGGGTCGGAGTCGTGCGAGGCGATGAGGGTTCACGTGACTCGTGCGGACCAGAGCGGTCCGCAACAGAAGGAGGCATGAGATGGTTGAAGTCCTACCTTTCCCCTGGTGCACTCTCCTGCGGCTTCAGACGGCCGCCAACTCGCGGGTGGTAAACGCTCGCACGCAAGGCCAAGAAGAGGCTATCAGCCTCATCATCGAGGAGTTAGCGGTTGGCGAGGTCCCCACGAATGCAGAGACAATGGAACGCCACTACCGAACGCTGAGCGCTAACAGGGCCGGCAAGTATCGCCACAGGACCATGTTGGCAAGACAGGTTGCCTATGAGCACCAGGTGCGGCATGTCGATCATGGCCCCACCGAAGTCATAGCCCTACAGCAGGTGACCACCTTGCTGTCAGAGGAGCTGACGTCCCAAGATTGGGAGTTGCTCCGAGAGATTGGTGATGGGACCTCGTACAGTGAGGTGGGAAGGAAGCTTGGGGTACCGGTTGGGACGGTTAAGGCGCGTGTCAGCCGGCTGCGTCGCCATATGCGGAACACAGAGGTGGCGAAGATCATCCGACAGACTTTTGCGGTGGCATAGATGTCGTGATGGGCGAGAGCTGGTGTGGTGCTTTTGCACCCCGCCGTTCCCCTACAAAGGCGGTTAATGCGGCTCGCGCTCCCGAATTGGCCAAAGGACCCTGTATCGGCGCTATCCTTGGAGCATGACCGGAGAGACTCATTCTGACTGGGAGCGCCTGCTGGCAGCCGAGCGCCATCTCCAGGCGTTGGTGCCCGGCTCGGTGCTGGTAGGGGGGACCGCCGCGGCGCTCCATGCCGGACATCGGGTCAGCCTGGATGGGGATCACATCGTGGCGGATCTCCGGGAGCGGTTCGATGAGGTACTGGCCGAGTTGGAAGCCGCCGCTGGTTGGCAGACCTCGCGGGTCCGCCGACCGGTCCTGATCCTCGGGCAGCTCGACGGTGTCCTGACCGGCATCCGCCAGCTTCGCCGGGTCCAGCCGCTGGAGACCGAGGAGATCGCCGGGCTGCGGGTACCCACGCTCGCCGAGATGGCGCGCATCAAGGCCTGGCTGCTCGCCACCCGCTTCACCACCCGCGACTATCTCGACGCCGTGGTGCTCTTCGAGCGGCTCGGTGAGGAGGGGGTCCGCGAGGCTCTGCGGACGCTCGACGCGCTCTATCCCCAGCCGAGCGGCGCCTCGGTGCTGGCCGAAGTCGTCGAACGGCTGGGGTCCGCCCGGCCTGTCGATGCGGCGGAGATCGATCTGGCGAGCTATCGCGGGCTCCGGCCGCCGTGGAACGATTGGCAGCACGTGACTTCGCGCGGGCGTCTGTGGGCCCGGGTTCTGGCGGACCTGCTGCTCGGCGAAAAGGAGGATGGAGGTTGAGCCGCTTCGACCTCTCGCGCTCGCAGGCGCTCTGGAATCGCTCGGGTCTCGCGTTGGAGAGCGATGAGGTCCTGGCTCAGCTCCTCGACCGCGGGGAGATCGCGGCCTGGCGGGAGCTCTACCGGCTCGCTTCGGGACCCGGTGAGGAAGCCGCTGCGCTACGCCGGCGCATCCTGCGTCTTTGCCAGACGGTCCCCCTCTCCTTTCCTCACCTCTTCATCGCGGCCATCGGAGCCCTCGAAGGCCCTATCGAGCCGTATCCGAGCGTGCCTCCGCCAGCGGACGATCTCGCCTGAATCGCCGTGCTAGCATGACGCCGATGATTGAAATCGAGGACATCTGCGAGCCGGAGTGGGCCGAGTGGTACCGGATGACACCCCAGGAGCGTTGGGAAGAGAGCGCCCGGCTCTGGCATCACTATGTAGCGATGGGAGGCTCCCTTGATCCCGAGCCCGATCCGCAAAGCCCTTTCTACGATCCGGAGACATCAGGTCGCCCACCTGTTGATGGGCGGCCAGGCCTGCGTGTTGTACGGCGCAGCGGAGTTTAGCCGCGATCTGGATCTGGCTCTGCTGCCGGCCCCCCACCAATCTTGATCGCCTTGAGGCCGCCCTCGCCGAGTTGGGCGCCGAGGTGATCGAGTCGGCTCGAGCTCATCCCGATGTCGTGGAAGAACTGGCCGGGGAAAGACCACTCCTGAAGCTGGCGACCTCCGGGAATCTCGCGAACGGCGGGCTCGAGCGGGCGCTGCGCGATGAGGAGGAAGCGGAGCGGCGCCTTGACGCGACCTATTGGAAGCCACTGCGAGAAGAGCTCGAGCGCCTTCGCCGGGCTGCTCGTGGGAAGGCATGAAGACCGGAAGACTTTGAACAGATGGCGATCTCTCAACAAAGGCCCCGAAAAGCTGTCTATCCTCTAATGACATGGATCGACAGACGACCGCGCCTCCAAACCTGAACGAGCAGCTCTTCTTCGCCTGCCGGGACGGAGACACGCGGACTGTCGCAGACCTTCTGGCGCGCGGCGCAACGCCGAACCTTCGTGGGGAGCCCTCCGGAGTGACGCCGCTGCTCCTCGCCGTGCATCGCGGCGACGCCGAAATGGTGAGGCTGCTGCTCGCCCATGGCGCCGATGCCGACGCCAGCTTGCACACGCGCATCACTCCTCTCCACGTCGCAGCCAACCTGGGCCACGCAGTCGTCGTCCGCCAGCTTCTTGCCGCTCGAGCGGACCCCAAACCCCGGAACGAGCAAGGTTTCACCCCGTTGCACGACGCGGCTTGCGAAGGGCACGCGGAGATCGTCTCCAGCCTTCTCGACAGTGGCGCGGACATCAATGCCATTGGGGGATCGCAGAAAGAGACTCCCCTCCACATGGCTGCATATCACGGCCGCCTTGAGGCTGCGAAGATCCTCGTCGGGAGGGGAGCGCTCCTGCACCCGAAAATGCTCGACGGCATCACGCCGCTGCTCTTGGCAGCGAGCAGGCAGCACGTTCCGGTCGTACGGCTCCTGCTCGATTCGCGGCGCATCCCAGGAGCTCCCGTCGAGAGGGGCGCCGTCGACTCTGCCGCGGCTCGCGAGCTCTGCCGGCGGGCCGCTGACCTGCGCCTCCAGTGGCAGGACGAGAGCAACCTGGCGAAGGCTGAGGCCCTGTTTCGCGAAGCGGTGCAAGAATTCCCGGAGCATTGGGAGGGCCACTACGGCCTGGGAGAGTTGCTGCACCTCCGGACGAATCGGGCTCGCGCCAAGTCCGGACCCATGATCGACGAGATGATCCGCAGGATCCGCCGAGCTGCCGAGCTTGCGCCTGATCACGTCGAGCCGGTGCTCAAGCTCGCCAGGGTCGTCGCCGAGCTCGACGCCGAGAGTGCGGAGCCGCTTTATCGCCGAGCCATGGACGGCACGATCGCGGGGAAGCCCTCGTTGTACGAGGAAGGATGCCAGGCCGGCGATCATTGGGAGATCGCGATCGAAGCTGCCGGCAGAAGCGGCTGTGAGGGACTCTCCCTGGAGGCGTTCTGCCGTGCCATCGACTTCGATCCCGACTACTACGGCGGCTTCATCATGCCAGCTTCCGAGCGCGCCCGCGGCATCTGGTCGGTGGCGTTGCTGGTCAAGCCCGGTGGACCGCCCAAGCCTTCCGAGAGTCGCTCGGACCCCCTGCTGGAACAGGCACTTCGCGAAGCGCGGGGCGATTTCGACGAGAGGATGAATTCACACAACGAAAGCGTTCTCCTGGGCCGGCGCTATCAGACCACCAGATCGCTTTCCGATCTGGAGGAGGCGCTCGAGCTGGCACGGCGAGCTGCGCGGCTGGCGCCCAGGAATCCGAAAGTTTTGAGCAACCTGGGTTACGTGCTGAAGCTCCTCTACGAGCGCTCGGGACGACTGGACGATCTGAGGGCGAGCATCTCTTCCTATGAGGAGGCCGCTGCAGGCCCGGAGGACGACGGGGAGCGGGTGGCCCTTATGAACAACCTGGCCTCTCTCTGGCACAGTCTCTACGGACAACTTGGGAAAATAGCTCATCTGGAGCGGAGCATCGAGCTGGCGGAGGAAGTCGTAAAGGCGACGCCTCACGCCGCTCCTCTTTTTCCAATGTACCTCTGCAATCTGGGGATCAAGTTCCTTGAGCGCTACAAAAGGATCGGGGCGATCGAGGATCTCCAGACCATGATTCGAATGTCCGAAGAGGCTCTTGGAGAGATCCTTCCAGAATCACCGTACCGGCCGACGGTCCTCTACAACCTTGCCATCGCCTTGCGCAACCGGTTCCTCCACTCAAAAGACAGGGGCGATCTGAACCGCGCGATCGAGAACTTCGAGCAGGCCCGCCAAGGCACACCCGAGGACTCTCTCGACTATGTCATCCGGCTGAACGGGCTCGGCAACGGTTTACTCGACAGACACTCCGTAACCGGCTCGGTCGAGGACTTGGAGAGGGCCGTTAAAATTCTTGAGGCTGCCGTCGGGACGACTGACCCGAGGAGTCCGCTCTTCCAGTTGCGGCTTGGAAACCTGGCTCATGCTATACGGCTTCGCTACGAAGCCAATCACCATGAACCGGACCTTGAACGCGCCATTGCCGAGTACGAGCGACTGGAGCAGATCGTCCCTCAAGACTCCCCTACGCTTGCCACTGATCTTTTCCGGCTTGGATCCGCGCTGGTTCTGAGATGGGAGCGCACACGGTCTCCGGACGACTTGCGCCGGGCGATCGATGCGTTCCAGCGCGCCGCGCAGAGTGGGCGGGACTCGGCGGTCCATGTGGCTCTGGTGGCCGCGCACCGGTGGCTGTCGCTCGCGGTGAGGCAGGGCGAGTGGAGCGAGGCGCAACGCGCTTATGGACATGCTTGGGAAGCAAGTGAAAAACTGGTCCGTATCCAGTTCCTGCGGCGCGATAAGGAGTCCTGGCTGGAGTCGACCCAGGGCTTGGCGGCGTCCGCGGCCTTCGCCTTCGCCAAGACCGGGCGCTGCGATGAAGCCGCCGAAGCCCTGGAGCGCGGCCAGGCGCGTCTGCTTGGAGAGGTCCTGGCCAGGGAGCGGACCGCTCTCGAACGTCTGGCATCCAGCGGCCATGCGGATCTGCTGGAGCGCTATCAGGATGCGATCGGACGGTTGCACCACTTCTCCGATCAGGAGGTCCTCTCGGAAGAAGCCCGCGCCAGGCTCGCCGAGACCCGGGCGGAGATCGATCACATTCTGGAGATCGTCCAGGGATTGGCAGGGTACGAAGGCTTTCTTCAGCCCGCTACGATCGAGGAGATCCGGCGCGCCTCTGCCACCATGCCCCTGATCTACGTCGCCGCCACGCCTGTCGGCGGCCTCGCTCTCGTGGCTCGTGGCTCAGGCGCCGATTCTGAGCCTGCTTCTGTCTCGCCGGTCTGGCTTGCGGGTTTGACCACGGACGCGCTCAATGCGGCCCTCTGGGGAAAGGAGATCCGTGGCGAGCCAGGCCTCCTGAGCGCTCAACGCGCCTGGCAGGAATCACGCGAGCTGGACCACTTCGAGAATTGGCGCGCGGCTATCGATCGGAGCGGTCGCTGGCTTTGGGATGCCGTTCTGGCCCCGATTCTCCAGGCGTTCCCGACGCTGCGCACCGCTTGTCTGATCCCTATTGGACGGCTGGCCCTGCTGCCTCTGCACACCGCCTGGTATGAAGATTCGACCCGACCCACCGGCCGGACTTATCTGCTGGATCTCCTGACGGTCTCGTACTCGCCCAACGCACGCACATGGCTCGGGGCCCGGCGGATCGCAGAAAGAGTCGCGCCGCAGAGGTTGCTTGCCATCGACCAACCCAGCGCCATGCATGCGGCCCCGCTGCCGAGCTCAGAGCATGAGGTCCTGGCGGTCGCCGCCCAATTCAAGGAATCGGAAGTCATTAGGCATCATCAGGCAACACGGGACAACGTCCTCAGCGCTCTGCCAGGCCACGATGTGTTGCACTTCAGTTGCCACGGATACGCCAACCTCGCCGATCCTCTCGCGAGCTCGCTCCTGATGGCTGAAGATCAGCTCCTGACCTTGGGAGACATCCTCAAGCTGAGGCTCGAGGGAATCCGGCTTGCGGTCCTCTCGGCCTGCGAGACGGGTGTTCCCGGTCTTCAATTGCCGGAGGAGGTCGTCAGCTTCCCGTCGGGACTGCTCCAGGCTGGCGCCGGAGGTGTGATCTCGTCCCTGGCTCCCGTTCCGGACTTCAGTACGATGCTGCTGATGTCGACGTTCTACAGTCTTTGGCTGCAAAGTGGCTTGGAGCCGGACCAGGCCCTGCGCAACGCCCAGATCTGGATGCGCGACACGACGAACTCCGAAAAGGTGCAGGCCGCAGAGGACGCCCTTCGAGGGTGCGTGCGCTCTGGGAACCCCTGGTGGCCGCCGCCGACCGCGACCAGGATCCTTGAGGAGCTGCGGGCTCGGGAGCCGCAGGCTCGGGGTTTCAGTCACCCCTCCCACTGGGGTGCTTTTCATCTGGTCGGTTCTTGAGCTGCGGCGGCTCCCGCGGACGATCTCGCCTGAATCCTGGTGGTTGGCTCGGTTGCCGGCTGACCTCATGTCAGCGATGCCCGGTTCGCCGCGTACATCTCTCTGAGTCGTCGGTGAGTGGCGCGAATCTGAGGCAGCGATCGGTCCCTCCTGACCTCTCCTACTAAAAGGAGGTTCCCGATGAGCTTTCAGATTCAGGCCGGGCGTACCCTGGCCTTCGCGATTGTTTTTTCTGCTGCCGCCTGGAGCGGACAGGCGGCCTCGGCCCAGAGCTTCGTCTGGCCATTGTCCGCAACGGCGGCTCCTTCGCCCATCAACGCGGCGTTTGGACCGCGGATCAAAGGCAGCACCGGCCTGTATGAGTTCCACGAAGGGCTGGATCTGCGCGCACCGCTCGGTACGCCGGTCTACGCCGCTGTGCAGGGCAATGTCCGTCTGCTGACGGACGCCAACGGCTGCACGGTGCAGAACGCCAACGACACGGTCAACCCGCCATGCGCGAGCCCGCTCTATCCCGGCGGCGGCCGGATCGTACAACTCGACCATGGCAACCACTTGTACACCAACTATTTCCATCTGTCGGCCCATGCTGCGGGTCTCAGCGTCGGCTCCTCGGTAGGGCAGGGCGACCCCATCGGCGCAGTCGGCATGACCGGGAATGCAACGATTTACCATCTGCATTTCGAGGTCAGGGACGGCAGCCCGAACCGGGTGGATGTCCGCAATCCGCTCGGCTATCTGCCCAAGAACGCGGACGCGGCGACCGACATCTTGGATACTTCGATCACCACGGTCAACGGCAGCCCCGTCCTGTCGGTGACGGCGCAGGCCGCGGTGGACGATCTCAACTTGAACGAGGTCGCAGTGCGCGTGTTCGACGGGAACGGAAAGCTCGTGTCACAGAGCGCCGGCACGGTGGTGCGATTCAACGAGAAGTTGAATTGCGGCTTCACCGCGACCAACCCGACGCAGGGGATCACGCTGGCGCCGGCGAGCTTCAACGACCAGTCCAGCCAATATCGCCTGACAGTGAGCTTCGACGGCCTCACCCTCGCTCATGGCGGCTCGTACGAGGTCACGTTGAAGGACGTCTCCGGGCTCACCTCTTCGGTGACGGGTCAGATTTTGTGAGGAGGGGTTTCGCGCCCGGCCTCGCCAGCCGGGCGCGCCAGTCGCGCCAGGACCCGGTTGAAACCGTCGCGGGTAGGAGGTATCTTTGACGCCGGTCCGGGGGGCGGGTATGAACCACTGGAAGGAAACTGCGGAAATCCTCTCTCGGCTCGCCGAGTTGAGAGAGGCTGGAAGGCGGGCGGCGCTCGCCACAGTGGTGCGCATCGTCGGCTCCGCCTATCGCCGGCCCGGCGCCAAGTTCCTCATCGAAGAGACGGGTGACACCCTGGGCAGCGTCAGCGGCGGCTGTCTGGAGGCGGACGTGCGCGAGGTGGCCAAGGGGGTGATGGCGACGGGCACGCCGAGTCTGCGGCACTACAGCACCGGCGCGGACGAGGACATCGTCTGGGGCCTGGGGCTCGGGTGCAACGGCCTGGTGGACGTCTTCGTGCAGCCGGCCACGGAGGGCCCGCTGGCGGATCTGGCGGCGCGGCTGCGGAAGCTCCTGGCGGGCGATTCCCCGTTCGGGATTGCCACCGTGGTGGAAGGCTCAGGGCTGGGCTCGATGCTGGTGATGACGCCGGAGGGGACCGTCCACGGCTCCCTGGGGTCTGCGGAGCTCGACGTCCTCGCCGCGGAGCACGGCCGCGGCCTCGCGCCGGCCAGCCGTTCGGAGGTGCGGGAGATCGCGGGTCGCGGGATCTTCTTCGAGGTGCCGCCGCCGCCGCCGCATCTCGTCGTCTGCGGCGCCGGCGACGACGCGCGGCCGCTCGTCGCCTATGCCGCGGACGCCGGATTCCGCGTCACCGTCTTCGATCACCGCCCGGCGCTGCTGGCTCCGGAGTGGTTCCCGCAGGCGGCCCGGCTCGTCCTTGCCCGGTCCGAAGATCCGGGGATCACCCTGCCTCCTGCCGCGCGCTCGCTGGCCGTGGTGAAGACGCATTCGCTGGCGCAAGATCGCGAGTGGGTGCGGCGGCTGCTCGCGGCGGGCGTGCCCTACGTCGGGGCGCTGGGACCGCGGGAGAGGACGGAGACCATCCTGCGCGAGATCGGCGTCTCCCAGGCGGACACCGGGCGGGTCTTCGGGCCGGTGGGGCTGGACCTCGGCGCCGACGGGCCGCGGCAGGTGGCGCTGAGCATCGTCGCCGAGCTGCTCGCCTTCACCGCCGGCCGCGAGCCGCGCCATCTCGCCGAACGCAGGGAGGCCATCCATGCCGGCTCGAACTGATCTGCGGTCGGGGCCTGTCGCCGGGACTCTCCTCGCCGCGGGCACGTCGAGCCGCATGGGGAGCAACAAGCTCCTCTTCGAGCTGGACGGGGAGAGCGTGCTGCGGGGAGCGGTGCGGCGGGCGCTGGCCGGCGGCCTGTCGCCGTTGCTGGTGGTGCTCGGCCATCAAGCGGACAAGGCGGCCCGGGAGCTCGCAGGCCTGCCCTGCCAGTGGGCGCTCAATCCGCTCTATGAACAGGGGATCAACTCCTCGCTCAAGAGCGGCGTCCTGGCCGTGCCGCCCCAGGTGCAGGCGGCCATGGTGCTGCTGGCGGACATGCCCTTCGTCACGCCGGAGATGATCGCCGCGATGATCGCCCGCTACCGCGAGACCCGGGCGCCGCTCGTCATCTCGGACTACGAGGGGGTCAACGCGCCGCCCATGCTCTACGACCGCAGCCTCTTCAACGAGCTGTTGATGATGACCGGAGAGGGCTGCGGCCGACAGGTGGTGAAGCGCCACCGGGGCGAAGCGGAGGTGCTGGCGTGGCCAGCGGCGGCCTTGGGCGATATCGACGTGCCGGAGGATTATGCGCGGGTCCGGGAAGGGCGAGGAGGCGCTTAGCGGCATGCGCGCCGAGCTCCTCCAGATGGCCGCGGACCTCGCTCACCGGGAGGAACCGTTCGTCCTGGCCGTGGTGGTGCGACGCCAGCCGGCGAGCTCGTCGCAGGCGGGGGACATGGCGCTCATCACCGCCGCCGGCGCGTTCCACGGCTTTCTCGGCGGCAGTTGCACCCAGCCGACGGTGGTGCGCGAGGCGCAGCGGGCGCTCGCCGAGGGCCAGCCGCGGCTCGTCGCCCTGGCGCCCGATCCGGAGACGGCCCGGCGGCCCGGCATCACCGTGTTTCCCATGACCTGCCACAGCGGAGGGAGCGTGGAGATCTATCTCGAGCCCGTCCTGCCGGCGCCGCGCCTCGTGGTGTTCGGCGTCTCGCCCACCGCCCGGGCGCTGGTGAAGCTGGGCAAGGCCATGGGCTACTCGGTGATCGCCGTCGATCCCGCGGCCGAGCCGGAATTGTTCCCCGGCGCCGATCAGGTCCTCACCGATCCCGGCCGGGCGCCGCGGCTCTTCGCCAGGTCCCACAGCCCACGCTTCGCCGTCGTGGCCACCCTCGGGGAGCGCGACGAGGCGGCAATCCGCGACGCGCTGGCCATGGCGCCCTCCTACCTCGGGGTGGTGGCGAGCCGGAAACGCTTCGCCCAGATGCGGGAGACCCTCCTGGACGGAGGCGTGACGGCCGCGGCGATCGACGCCATCCGCAGCCCCGCGGGGGTGAGGATCGGGGCCGAGACGCCGGAGGAGATCGCCCTCTCCGTCCTCGCGGAGATCGTCGAGCGCCAGCACGCCGCGCCGGCGGTCGAGGAAGGAGAGGCGAAACCCGAGGCGGCCAGGAGCGGCGAGCCTGCCGAAGCGATCGATCCGATCTGCGGCATGACGGTCACGATCGCGGGCGCCCGCCACACCGCCGAGCACGCGGGCCGCACCTGGTACTTCTGCTGTGGCGGCTGCCGCGAGCGCTTCCTGGCGGCGCCGGAGCGATACATTGCCCAGGAGGGCGCCGCTTGAGGCCGGAGATCGCGGCGCTCCAAGAGGCCATGGAGCGGCAGGGATACATCGCCGATCCGGCCATCGCCACCGCCCTGTTCCTCTCCCGGGAGATGCGCCGGCCGCTGCTCATCGAGGGCGATGCCGGCGTGGGCAAGACCGAGATCGCCAAGGTGCTGGCGCGGCTCCTCGACACCGAGCTCATCCGCCTCCAGTGCTACGAGGGATTGGACGTCTCGACCGCGCTCTACGAGTGGAACTATCAGCGCCAGATGCTGCGAGTGCGGATGGCCGAGGATGAAGGCAAGAGCGCCAGCGAGATCGAGGACCTGATCTTCGGCCGCAGCTATCTCTTGGAGCGGCCGCTTCTGCGCGCCATCACCCGGGCGGAGGGGCCGCCGGTGTTGCTGATCGACGAGATCGATCGCGCGGACGACGGCTTCGAGGCCTTCCTGCTGGAGGTGCTCTCCGATTTCCAGGTGACGATCCCGGAGCTGGGCACCCTCCGGGCCGAGCACGTCCCTTACGTGGTCCTCACCTCGAACCGCACGCGCGAGATCGGCGACGCCCTGCGCCGGCGCTGCCTCTACCTTTATATAGAGCACCCGTCGCTGGAGAAGGAGGTGCGCATCCTGCGGGCGCGCGTGCCGGGCGCCAGCGCGCGGCTGGCCGAGGAGATCGGCCGCTTCATGCAGGTCCTGCGGCGGCGGCGGCTGAGCAAGGCGCCGGGGGTGGCGGAGACGATCGACTGGGCGCAGGCGCTTTGCCATCTGCACAGCGAGCATCTCGACCGCGAGACGGTGGCCGAGACCCTGGGCTGCATCCTCAAAGACCAGCACGACCTGCGCGAGCTGGGGGCGGGCGAGTTGAAGGCAGTGCTGGCGGAGGCCACGGGTTGACGGATCAGACCGACCTCGTCCGCCACGTCGCGCGCTTCGCCGGGGCTCTGCGCCAGCGCGGCGTCGGCGTTACCCTGAGCGACGAGGCGGACGGCCTGGCGGCGCTCACGCTGATCGATCTCGGCGACCGCGACGAGGTGCGCCGGGCCCTGCGCACGGCGCTCAAGATCCGGCAGCGCGACGCGGCGGTGTTCGAGGAGCTGTTCGATCTGCTGTGGAGCGCGCCCGCAGAGGCTGGATCGTCGAACCCGCCGTTCCACGACCCCCACCGTCCCGCCCAGAACCGGCTGCGGCCCGGCGGCAGGCTGCCCGGCCGGCGGGAGAGCGAGTCCGAGATGGAGGTGGCCGTGCCCACGGGCGAGGAGCCGGGGTACAGTCCGGAAGCGGTGCTGCGCCGCAAATCCTTCGAGGAGTATTCGACGGCCGATCAGGCGGCCATGGAGCGCCTCCTGGGCCGCATGGTCCTGCGCCTTGCCACGCGTGCCAGCCGGCGGCGGGTGCCGGTGCGCGGCCGCGGCGAGGCCGACCTGCGGCGCAGCTTCCGGCGGGCCATCGCTCACGGCGGCGAATTCCTCTCGCTCGCCCGGCGGGCACGGCCGATCGAAAAGCCCCGTCTGGTCGTGCTCTGCGACACCAGCGGCTCGATGGACCCCCACACCCGTTTCCTGCTCACCTTCGTGCTGGCGCTGCGCCGGGTGACCCGTTCGGAGCGATCGAGCGAGATCTTTGCTTTCAACACCACTCTGGTGCGGCTCACTCCCTGGTTGCGACCGGGTCAGGTCGACCGCACGCTGGAGCGCCTGGCTCATCAGGTGCCCGACTGGTCGGGCGGCACGAAGATCGGCGAGTGCCTGGCGGAATTTGCGGCGTACTATCTCGACGAGCTGGTGAACGGGCAGACGATCGTGATCATCCTGAGCGACGGCCTCGACCGCGGCGACGTCGCGCCGCTGGCCGGGGCGATGCGGGCCATCCGCGCGCGGGCGCGGCGGGTGCTGTGGCTCAATCCCCTGGCCGGGGATTCTCGCTATGAGCCCACCGCCCGCGCCATGGCCGCGGCGCTCCCCTGGGTCGATCGATTGCTGCCGGCCCACAACTTGGAGTCGCTGGAGCGGCTCCTTCCTCTGCTGGCCGCTTGACGGGAGTTTAAAGGAAACCATTATGGGAATGGAGATCACCAAGAGCTTCGTCGTCAAGGCCCCCGCCGCCGCGGTGTGGGACTTCCTCACCGATCCGTACAAGGTGGCGCGCTGCCTGCCGGGAGCCGCCATCACGGAGAAGGTGGACGCTACGACCTACACCGGAACGATCACCATCAAGGTGGGGCCGGTGACGGCGAGCTATCGCGGCAAGATGCGCTTCGAGCGGCTGGACGAGGCCGCCGGGGAGGCCGACATCGCCGCCTCGGGCCAGGAGACGCGCGGCAAGGGGGGCGCCGACATGCGGATGAAGAGCCGCGTCGTCGGGCGCGCTCCGGCGGAGACCGAGGTGACGGTGGTCTCCGACGTCAACGTCATGGGCGTGCTGGCGCAGTTCGGCCGCGGCATGATCCAGGACGTCAGCGATCAGCTTTTCCAGAAGTTCACGGACGCCATGCGCCGGGAATTGGAAACGCCCGCCGCCGTGGCGGCGCCGGAGAGCGTGCCGCCGCCGGTCTCGCCGGCGGCTGAAAACCCTGGTCCGGTCGCGCCTCCCCCGGCTGTCTCGTCCGTGACCGCGGCGCCTCCGCCGGCGCCCCCTCCTGGCGTTGACAACGTTTTGGACGTCGGCTCCCTGGGCGCCGCAGCCGCAAGCCGGGCGGCCGGCCGCCTCCTCAGCAATCCCATTTTCTGGATCGCAGTCATCGTTCTCGCCCTGCTCGTCTACTGGTTCCTGATCCGCTCTTGAACCGGTGGATTGCGCCGCGCGAAAGGAGAGTTATCGATGATCCCTGCAACGTTCGATTACCACTCACCGCAGACCCTGGAGGATGCCCTGGCGCTCCTCCAGGGCCACCCCGACGATGCCAAGGTCCTCTCCGGCGGGCAGAGCCTCCTGCCGCTGCTCAAGCTGCGCCTGGGCGCCGCCGGCCACCTGATCGACATCGGCCGCATCCCCGGGCTGGAGTACGTCAAGGAGGAGGGCGGCGTCCTCAAGATCGGCGGCCGGACGCGCGAATCGGCGCTCGAGCACTCCGATCTGATCAGGAACAAGTATCCGCTGCTGGCGGAAACCGCGGCGGTGATCGCCGATCCGCTGGTGCGCAACCTGGCGACCGTGGGCGGCAACCTGGCCCATGGCGATCCTGCCAACGATCACCCGGCCACCATGCTGGCCCTGCGCGCCGAGGTGGTGGCGACCGGTCCCAACGGCACGCGCACCATCCCGATCGATCAGTTTTTCCTCGGCCTTTTCACCACCGCGCTCCAGCCGGATGAAATCCTCACGGAGATCCGCATCCCGGCGCCGCCGGTGCCCCCGCTGAGAACCGGCGGCTCCTACGTGAAGCTCGAACGCAAGGTGGGGGACTTCGCCACCGCCGCGTCCGCCGTGCAGTTGACCCTCGGCGCGGGCGGCGAGGTGGCGAGCGTGGGCATCGGCCTCACCAACGCCGGTCCCACGCCGCTGCGCGCCGCAGCGGCCGAGCAATATCTCACCGGCAAACAGCCGGGAGACGACGTGATCGCCGAAGCGGCGCGGCTGGCCGCCTCCATCGCCTCGCCCTCCGCCGACCGGCGCGGGGCCGTCGAGTACAAGCGGCAGATGGCGCGCGTCCTCACGGCGCGTGCGATCCAGCGGGCCATCCAGTGGGCCAGGGAGCATTGAGCCATGGCGCAACACGAGATCCGAGTCAAAGTCAACGGCACCGAGCACAAGGCCGAGGTCGAATCGCGCCTCCTCCTCGTCCATCTCCTGCGCGAGAGCCTGAGCCTGACCGGCACCCACATCGGCTGCGACACGACCCACTGCGGTGCCTGCACGGTGCTGCTCGACGGCGTGCCGGTCAAGTCCTGCACGGTGCTCGCCGTGCAGGCCGACGGCCGTGAGGTGACGACGGTCGAAGGGCTGGAGAAGGACGGCAAGCTGCATGCGATTCAGGATGGGTTCTGGCAGGAGCACGGATTGCAGTGCGGCTTCTGCACGCCGGGCATGATGCTCACCAGCGCCGCCCTGCTGGCCCAGAACCCCAATCCCAGCGAAGCGGAGATCCGCCGGGCGATCTCCGGCAACCTCTGCCGCTGCACCGGCTACGTCAACATCGTCAAGTCCGTGCAGCACGCCGCCGCCAAGCTGCATCCCGAAGGATAGGAGGAGCCATGGAACTGAAGACGAGCCCCGAAATCTGCGGCATGGGCCACTCGATGAAGCGCAAGGAGGACCCGCGCTTCATCCGCGGCCAGGGCCGTTACGTCGACTACATCAAGCTCCCCGGCATGGTCCACATGGACATCGTGCGCAGCCCCTTCGCGCACGCCAAAATCAAGGCCATTCACACCGAAAAGGCGCTCGCCATTCCGGGCGTGCTGGCGGTGATCACCGGCGAGACGTTGAAAGGTTTCAACCTGCACTGGATGCCCACTCTGATGTCGGACACCCAGATGGTGCTGCCGGTCGAAAAAGTGATGTATCAGGCGCAGGAGGTGGCGGCGGTGATCGCCACCGACCGCTACATCGCGGCCGACGGCGTCGAGGCGGTGGAGGTCGAGTACGAGCCGCTGCCGGTGGTGGTCGATCCCAAAAAGGCGCTGGAGCCGGGGGCGCCGATCCTGCGCACCGACAAGGAAGGCAAGACGGACAACCACATCTGGCACTGGGAGGCGGGGGACCGGGCGGCGACTGACAAGGCCTTCGCCGAGGCCGAGGTCACGGTCAAGCAGGACCTTTACATTCCGCGCATCCACGTCGCCTCGATCGAGACCTGCGGCTGCGTCGCCGACTTCGATCGCGTCATGGGCAAGCTCACGGTCTACATGACGACCCAGGCGCCGCACGCCATCCGCACCGTCTTCGCTCTCGTCGCCGGCCACGTCGGGCTGTCGGAGGAGAAGATCCGCATCGTCTCCCCCGACCTCGGCGGCGGCTTCGGCGGCAAGGTGCCGGTCTACCCGGGCTACGTCATCGCGGTGGCCGCCTCGGTGGTCCTGGGCAAGCCGGTCAAGTGGGTCGAGGACCGCATGGAAAACCTGCAGGCCGATTCCTTCGCCCGCGATTATCACATGACCGCCGAGCTCGCCGCTAAGAAGGACGGCACCATGACGGCGCTGCGCATCAAGACCCTGGCCGACCATGGCTATACCGACGCCGCGGCCAATCCGTCGAAGTACCCGGCCGGTCTCTTCTCGATCTGCACCGGCTCCTACGACATCAAGACAGCTTTTACCGAGATGGACGCCGCCTACACCAACAAGCCCCCCGGCGGCGTCGCCTACCGCTGCTCGTTCCGCGTCACCGAGGCGGCGCACGCGATCGAAAGGGTTACCGACGTGCTGGCGGCCGAGCTGAAGATGGACCCGGCCGAGCTGCGCTTCAAGAACTTCATCCCCAAGGACAAGTTCCCTTACAAGTCGGCGCTGGGCTGGGAGTACGACAGCGGCAACTACGAAGGGGCGTTGCACAAGGCGCTGGAGAAGATCGGCTACGCCGAGCTGCGGAAAGAGCAGGCGGAGAAGCGCCAGCGCGGCGAGCTGATGGGGATCGGCATCTGCTCCTTCACCGAGATCGTGGGCGCCGGTCCGTCGAAGGATTTCGACATCCTGGGGATCAAGATGTTCGACTCGGCGGAGATCCGCATCCATCCCACCGGCAAGGCCATCGCGCGCTTCGGCACCAAGTCGCAGGGGCAGGGGCACGAGACGACCTACGCCCAGATCGTCGCCGAGGAGCTGGGGATTCCGGCGGCGCACGTGGAGGTGGAGGAGGGGGATACCGACACCGCTCCCTACGGCCTCGGCACCTACGCCAGCCGCTCGACGCCGACGGCCGGCGCCGCCGGCGCCGTGGCGGCCCGGAAGATCCGCGAGAAGGCGAAGAAGATCGCCGCCTACCTTTTGGAGGTGAGCGAGGAGGACCTCGAGTGGGAGCCCGGCAAGTTCTTCGTCAAGGGCGCGCCGCAGAAAGTAAAAACCATTCAGGAGATCGCCTTCGCGGCCTACACCAACCATCCGCCGGGGATGGAGGCGGGGTTGGAGGCGGTGGACTATTACGATCCGCCGAACCTGACCTTCCCCTTCGGCAGCTACGTCTGCGTCGTCGACATCGACCGCGGCACCGGCGAGGTGAAGGTCCGCCGCTTCCTGGCGATCGACGACTGTGGCAACATCATCAATCCCATGATCGTCGACGGCCAGATCCACGGCGGCCTCAGCATGGGCCTGGCCCCGGCCCTCTTCGAAGAGATCAGCTACGACGAAAGCGGCAACATTTCCGGCGGCAGCTTCATGGACTACCTGGTGCCCACCTCCATGGAGACGCCGAACTGGGAGACCGGTAAGACGATCACCCCCTCGCCCCACCATCCGTTCGGAGCCAAGGGAGTCGGCGAGTCGGCGACGGTGGGAGCTCCTCCGGCCATCGTCAACGCCGTCGTCGACGCCCTGTCGCACCTGGGCGTGCGGCACATCGACATCCCGATGACGCCGGAGAAGGTGTGGAACATTCTGCGGGAGAAGGGGGTGGCGGAGTAGGGGGAGTGCGAGAGGCGCTGGTGGTGACCCGGCGCCTCTCGGTCGTTTTCCCGTGTGTGGCAGAATCTGCAGCCGAAGCCTTGGCTCCTGAGGAGGTCCCCGAACCATGTCCATCGAGACGCCTTTCGCAGAAGTATTGGAAGCCGCGGACCGGCTGAGCCTGGAGGATCAGGAGAGCGTCGTGGAGATCCTTCACCGTCGCATCGTGGAGCGGCGGCGCGAGGAGCTTGCGAGAGAGATCCGTGAAGCGGAGGAAGAGTTTCGGGCGGGTAAATCCGAGCCGCGCTCGGCCCAGGAGCTGATGAAAGAGATCCTCGGGTGAAACCATGCAAGACGACCCCATCGTCGAAGAAGTGCGCAGGATACGTGAAGCCTACGCGGCCAAGTTCAACTACGCCTTGGAGGCGATCTCTCTGGATCTCAAGCGGCAGGAACGGGAAAGCGGGAGGACCTTTGTCTCCTTCCCTCCGCGGAGGATCAGCAAGTCTCCCGGCAAGCAGAGCAAGAATGAGGCCGCTTGAAGGAGAAGAGCGACTCCAGGCGCCCTTGCCTCCGAAGTCGATCGCTTGAAACAACACGTCGGTTTGTACTAGGTTGTGGGTTTCTTGTGAGTTGCCGCACCTACGCTTTGCTGATGCGGATCACTTGGGTACCATAGATTCTGACACGCGCTAGCCCAACTTCGTCGGTCCCTCTGTGGAAAACGGCGGGAATCGCGGGAGAGCCGCGCCTAAGCTCTTGATTCTAGGAGGGTGGATTTCCCGTTCAGCGCAAAT
>DATARD010000404.1:0-5177 GCA_036264355.1 Thermoanaerobaculia bacterium | reverse complement strand
AGGTGCTGGGACGGTGCGCCATGAGAGAACCGCTGGAGGTGGGGGAGAACGTGAAGCGGCCGGAGGCGTCAGGGCGCCTGCCGGTCGCGAGCCGGTTTAGAACGGCTCTGGGATTGGCTTCTGGTGCGGCTCCGGCTGGATGATCCTCGTCGTCTGTGGGATCGGCTCACCTCCAGGGAATAGGTTCGCCCTTCACCAAAGAAGGTGTGGCGGAGCAGAAGGAGCGGGACACACGCCACCCGGCGCGACCATCACGCCCTGGAGCGCGGCCGTGACGCCACCACGCACAACCGCGACGCCATTGCGTGCGAGCATCACAGCATCACGCGCGACGGTCAGGCCATCACGTCCGACCATCACTCCACTCCGCACGGCGGTCAGGCCATCGTGCACGACCATGACGCCATTGCGTGCGACTGTCACTGCACTTCGTACGACTGTCACTGCACTTCGTGCGACTGCCACTGCACTGCGCACGGCTGTGTTGCCACCGCGTGCGGCTGTGTTGCCACTCCGCACGGCTGTGTTGCCACTGCGTGCGACGGTCACGCCACTCCGCAGTGGTGTGACGGCCCTGCACTCTTCAGACCCGCACCGTCCACACCCGCCCTTCGGTGCCGGGCATGCGCACGATCAGGTGGCGGATCGGGATGCGGACGAGGGCGACGAGGGGCGCGCGGCGCTCCTGGATGCGGTGCGCTCCGGAAGTGCGGGTGCGGGCGTAGCGCAGGCGCATGAAGACGAGATCGTCATGGGCGGCGATGGCGAGGTGGAGGTCGAGACCGCGGGTGACGGTCTCGGCGAGCTGCCAGGCGTCGTCGACGTGATAGAGGAGGCCGCAGGGCGCGTAGTGCTCCGCGTGCTCTTCGAAGCGCTCGGCCCAGGCCGGCCCCAGAGCGACGCGGAGGCGAGGGAGGAGGTGGGCGGCGGCTTGGCGGCGCTTGGCGATGAGGGCGCGCCGCGTGCGTTCGACGGCGCTTCCGGCGAGCCCTTCCGGCGCCGGATCGCCCTGCGTGGGACCGGCAAGGCCGGCGGCCAGGCTCTTCTGCAGATCAGCGAGCTGCATCGAAGATCTCCTGCGCTCGCCGCACCTCGGCGAGCAGGTCGGGAAACGGCGGCAGGTCGTCGTCCCGTTCGATGATCACAGCGCGGAGGGGAGCCCGGGGGGCCAACCATTCGAGGAGAGATCACGACTCCTCGGGGACCGGTCGCGTATGGGTGTCGGCGTATTCGCCGTGAGCGGATTATAGCCGTGATTGCGCGAGTTGGCGTGAACATTTTCCAGATCGAGCAGCAGACCCGCGTCGGCCTCTTCCGGGGCAGCTCAGCCACCGCCCCCGCCGCCCCCGCAGCCACTCGAGCCGTGTGCTGTTTACGCTCCGACCGCCCCCTGCGCCAGGATCACCTGCGTGAGCACCGACTGCTGCGCCGCCGCGACCTGGGCCAGCGCCTCCTTGACGATGGCGAAGACAATGTACCAGCCGAGGATCAGGAGGAGGCAATCCTTGAGCAAATTGTTGATCAACCAGACATTGGTGTCCCACAGCCCGTGCAGGATGACGGCGATCAGCCAGCGGCGCATCACCGTGGGATGGAACAGCAGGCCGATACTGAACGGTCGGTCCTTCTTGATCTTCCAGATCGCCGAGCCCACGATCGCCGTCCAGATCACGTGTCCGCCGGGAGCGAGCAGGCCGCGCAGGATGAGGTTGAACGTGGCGGCGCCCGCGGCCTGTGCCTGCATGGCGGCCATGAACGCGTAGCCGGCCGATTCGAAGCCGGCAAAGCCCGCGCCGACGGCGGCGCCGAACAGCAGCCCGTTCGCTTCCCAGCGGTAGCGGGTGATCCCCACCACGAGAAGGAGGGCGAGCATCTTGCCGGTCTCTTCGCCGACCCCGGTGAGCATGGCCGGGATGAGCCCGCCGGTGCCGGAGAACGGAATGAACTGGATGACGACCAGCGTCACGATCAGGCTGAGCGAGCCGCCGAGGAGGAACATCTTGCCCACCTGGTAGATCGACACGTTGCGCGGCGAGTTCAGCTCGAAAAAGAGGATGACGATCGACAGCGGCACCACGAAGGCGCCGATGACGATCATCCCGGGGACGAAGTTGGCGTTGTTGAACAGCGACAGGCCGACTTGCAGCAGCAGGTAGGTGGCCACCGCGCCGCCGAAGATGCGCCAGAAGATGCGCGGCTTCGGCCACGCGGTGGGAAGCGCCGCGAGCGGCGGCGTGGTGCTCGCCGTGCCGACGATGAATTCGTCCTCGATCGACAGCGGCTGCGGCCCCTTCTTGAGGCCGCCGAGCAGGATGTCGCGGATCGGCACGCCGCTCAGGGTGGGCAGCTCGGCGGCGTGGCTGATCCCCGCCGCGAGGTTCGCCATCAAGCCGTCGCGCCGTTGTCCGGCAGGCAGGATGACAGACGGCGGTCCGCCCGGCTGGCCGGCCGGCATGGGCAGCACCGACCGCGGCACCATGAGCGGCCGCAGCTCGGCGATCTCGGCCACCGGCAGCCAGTCGGCCATCCCCTCCCGCCACACATACGAAGCGGGTCCGAGAGAGCCGCCGCGCAACATCGCCGCCACGGCATCCTGGCCCACGGGTCCGACCGGCCTGCCTTCATGCAAGTAGAACCAGGTCTCAGCCATTGTGCTCCCGCCATTCAGGGTTCGCGGGGGAGCATATCACCGCGGGTGCGGGAGGGGCAGAGAAAGGCCCCCAAGGCTAGGCTGGGCTAGGCTGGCTCCATCGCCCTGCCCGCCACCGTTTCCCACAGCATTCGCAAATCTTCCGGCACCGGTGCCTCGAACGCGAGCACGCGGTCATCAATGGGATGGCGGAAGCTGAGGCGCCAGGCGTGGAGGGCGGGACGGGGGAAATCGCGCAGGGTGGGCTGGAGAGGGCGCGGCAGCGCTTTCCAGCGCGCTTCACCGTAGACCGGATCGCCGACCAGCGGATGGCCGAGGTGTTTCATGTGGACGCGGATCTGGTGGGTGCGGCCGGTGTGGAGGTCGAGCTCCAGCAGTGCGATACCGGCGGCGGCGCTCACAGTCCGATAGAGCGTACGGGCCGGCCGGCCGCCGGGGCGCACGGCCATTTCGGTGCGCCGTTGCGGGTGGCGGCCGATCGCGGCTTCGACGATCCCCTCGGGCGGCTCCGGCGTGCCGTAGACGATCGCCAGATAGTGCTTCTCGACCCGGCGGTCGGCGAAGGCGCGGGCCAGGCGGAGATAGGCGGCCGGGGTGCGCGCGACGACGAGGACGCCGCTCGTCCCCTGGTCGAGGCGATGGACGATGCCGGGACGGCCCGGACCGCCGACGCCGGCCATCTCGGGGTAGCGGGCGAGGAGATGATGCGCCAGGGTGCCGGTGGCGCGGCCGGCGCCGGGGTGAACGGTCAAGCCGGCCGGTTTGTCGAGCACGGCGAGGTCGGCATCTTCATAGAGCACCGCGAGGTCGCCCTTTTCGGCCTGCACGCGGTCGTCCCGCCGCTCGGGAGGATTGCAGCTCACCACGTCGCCGGCGGTGAGCGCCGCCGAGGGTTTCGCGTCCCGCCCGTTGACTTGGACCAGGCCGTCGCGAATCCAGTGCTGCACCTGGTTGCGCGGCAGGTCGACGCGCGCCGCGACGGCGCGGTCGAGGCGCTCGCCGGCCGCCGGCGGTTCGACCGTCCAGGTGATCTCGCCGCTCATCCGGTCCGCCGGGCGCGCTAAGCGGTTTCGGGCTTGGGTTTGCGCGCGCGGAAGCTGTCGAGGGCCATCAGCA
The DNA here is from genome assembly GCA_036264355.1 of Thermoanaerobaculia bacterium. Taxonomy (GTDB): domain Bacteria; phylum Acidobacteriota; class Thermoanaerobaculia; order Multivoradales; family UBA5704; genus UBA5704. The sequence goes on along the minus strand of DATARD010000404.1, from coordinate 1,411 downwards.
CGATGCCGACCGAGATCGCGCTGTCGGCGACGTTGAAGGACGGCCAGTGATGGGAGCCCACGTAGACGTCGATGAAGTCGGTGACGGCGCCGCTGGTCATCCGGTCGAGCAGGTTGCCGACCGCGCCGCCGACCACCAGGGAGAGCGCGATGAGGAGCAGGTGGTCGCGCGGCGGGGCGAACCAGAAATAGACGCCGACCGCGGTGAGCGCCGCGAGGCCGAGGATGGTCAGCAGCCAGCTCCCGCCGGTCATCCCCTGGGCGGCGAAGAGGCCGAAGGCGACCCCGGTGTTGCGCACGTAGGTGAGGTTGAGGATACCGGGCAGAATGGTCTTTGCCGTGTGCTGGGGAAGGCGAAACTCGACCAGCCACTTGGTCCACTGGTCCAGCACGATCACGCCGAGCGAGACGAACAGATAGCGCAGCTTGCTCAAGTCCGCCGTGACGGCGACGCTGTCAGCCAGCGCGGGACGGATGTCTTCAGGTTCCAAAGTCGAGCTCTCCTGTCGAACGGCGGCGGACCGGGCATCAGGCCGGAAACGATCGGCGCACGGCCCGGAGCACCCCTGCGAGATCGAACGGCGGCTGGAACAAGCGAATTCCCGCTACGCCGGCCGCTCCCGCCGAAGCGACCTCGGCGAGTCGGGATAGTGTAACGCCTCCCAGGGCATAAACGGGAATGCCCACGGCGGCGGCACGGGCGAGCGCCGCCACCCCCTGCGGCGGTCCGTAGCCCGCCTTGCCGGAGGTCGGGTAGACCGGGCCGAAGGTGACGTAGTCGGCGCCGCCGCGGCGAGCGGCTTCCACTTCGTCGAGGTGGTGGGTGGAGACGCCGAGCAGCACGTCCGGTCCGAAGCGGGCGCGCAGCGCGGCGACCGGCGGTGCATCCGCGGGCAGGTGGGCGCCGTCGGCGCCGGCGGCCAGGGCGATGTCGAGCCGGCCGTTGACCAGGAGCGGCACCGCCGGCGGCAGGAGGGAGCGGGCGAGGACGGTCAGGCCGTAGACGGCGCGGTCGTCCAGATCCTTCTCGCGGATCTGGACGGCGCAGAGACCGACCTGGGCGGCCCGTGCCAGATCAGCGAGCCAGGCCGCCGCATCGCGGTCCGGGAGGGTGGCGCGGTCGCTGATCGCGAGCGCCTTAAACGCCGGGACCGGCATCCGGAGGATCCCGCCGGGTGAGCAGCGCCGTCAGGTCGTGCAGACCCCAGACGAGATGGATCAGACCGAAGCCGCTCAACGCGCCGCGCGCCAGGGGGTGCAGGCAGAGACTGCGCAACAGGGTGAAGGAAATCAGCGCCACGGTGCGGTCCCACAGCGACATCCAGGGAACGAGGATGAGAACGAAGCCCGCCTCAAAGCAGTAGATGACAAAAAAGATACGAACCGTAGTGGCCAAGCGCATGGGGGCAAGA
>DATARD010000328.1:0-12286 GCA_036264355.1 Thermoanaerobaculia bacterium | reverse complement strand
CCAAGGGATCACGTCGAGCAGCACAACCCCAGCCTTCACCCCACGCAGCGCCCGCTATGCCTCACACGCGCCGGCGCAGCGAAAGGTTCGCGCGCGAAGCGCGCTAAGTTCGTAGTGCCAGTATTCAAGATCTAAACGCTCATGCTTCTCGAAGCCTGGGCGTCTCTCGCGAACCTCTCTCAAGCGCAGAGCCAACTCTGCATCGCCAGGAAAACCTTCATTCAGCCATGTCAAGAGGTTGAACCAACCATATTCCAAGCTCCTGTTTCTATCGCGTCTCCGCGAATCGTCAGGCTCATCGACCTCGGATAGCGGCCTTGGCGCCATCGCATCCAGAAACCGCTTTCGAGCAACCGGAGAGGCCGCGGGAAATTTTACCCTCAAGAGAGCGAAGACTTCGGGCCTCGCGCTTGGAATATCAAACCATGAGTCGTTTGAGAGGCGACGAAGCGCTTTTTCCGGCGTCAGATACGATGAACCCGCGGCTGCGAATAGTGCGATCCTTTGGACAAGCGGAGCAGCGGAGGTGATCCACCCTTCGAATTCCCTGGCGAATGCCTTGCTCTTACTCTTGGCCAAAGCCAAGAGACTGTCCCGGGCTGCCTCGATCAGCACATCTAATCCGATGTTCTCAGCGCTGTCGCTTATTTCGGTTCGCGCAAAGCTATCCGGGTCCCACCCTACCGACACTTCCCCGATCATTCGGCGAAGTCGATGGGCTGCTTCAAGCTGCGAACGGACAACCGGCAAAAACACCGGCGCAATCTGCTCAGCATTTTCTCGCCACCAACTCCAAGCCTCTCGAAACATGTAGAAATCTGGACCAAACCCGAGTTCGAATCGAATGCCAGCCCGCTCACTATCAGCGCCGGCATGCCTGATCGTTGGCGAAATGACAAGCTCGGGCCTTCCCGCCGCGCTCCAGAGTTCGATGAAGGTCTCGGCTTCGCCTTGCGGAAGGTCACTGAGAAGGTATGGCAGCGCTGTAGCCCGCGGCCAAGCGCCACCGCAAGAGGCAGCGATTGCGGTCCAATACTCTTCCCTTGGTCCGAGCGGTAATCCCTCACGTTTAAGTCCTTTCACCCGGTCAGCCAAGACCCACCAAAGAACTTGGCGAACTCGCGGGGCTATACGCCCGTGATGAGCTGCGACAATCTCCGCACACTCACGCCAGATGTCATCCCTGAGCGCGAGTCGCCAGAACCACTGAGCTATAGCTTGGGCGGCAGGATCATGTTCTCCAGAAGCATCGGCGAAGAGGAGAGCTAGGAGATTTCGTTCACTAGCCCACATGAGCCAGTCCTGCCGCGCGAAGCTCGGGTCACCCCCGAGATGTATTGCTTGGACCTTATCGAGGCTTGCCCACTTCATATAGTCGGCCTGTTGGCCATCGGGAGGTGGAAGACCTTCGGCCAGTTGTGCGATGCGTTCGCGATGTTGTGCTTCATCGCTACCCACAAAGACGGCGAACTCGCGCAGGCCAACCTGTAGCTCGACAAATTCCGAGACTGGATCGAACGGAACACTCGTGATATTACGAGGTACCCGAGGTGCCTCATTGCTTGGGATAAGGGCGAAGAGTCTCTTCGCCACAGGAAGCCCACGAATCAGGTATCGAGAAGGGACATCTTGAAAAGAAAATCCAACAAACAGCACGACAAAGCGCTCGGCAACTCCACGAAGAAACCTGCGCGCCCAGCCCTCCGTCAGATAGGCTCTGGCAAAATCGGCATCGGAGAGAACCATGCGCTTCTCAGGGCTCGAAAGGTCTCCGTGGACATGCACGATTCCAGTGAAATCTTCTCCGCGTGGAAGAGCCGGGGCAGCAAACCTTTCGAAGGGACAGTCAACCCACCGCTTCTTGGCCGCCTTTTCGAAGAGAAGATCGAAGTTCGTGGTTGCAATGCGGCAATGCTCGGGTGACGAGAAGAGCTTCACAAGGGAGTGATGTAGCTCTGTAGGATCGGTGTCCTTCAAATTGAGCTCTCGTGCAGCTCTCTCATGAACTGGCACACCGGCATCAATAAGGCGTCCAAGATACTCGTCTTCGGGCTCTTCCTCCTCCTTCTGAAGCTCAGCCGCCAACCCCATTCCAATTTGCAGGCACAGCTTCTTAAAGCTGGGCAGATTCGCTGGCTCACCCGAAGAAACTCCCGCTCCAGCGAAAACGACGAGTTCCCCCGCAAGGGCTGCGTCCCGAACCATCTCTGGAAAATCGATTTTTCCAAAAAACATCTACTCCCTCGGCACCCCCGGCCTCGGTGGGACCGGGCAAAGGGCTACTTTGGCGTTAAATGCGGGAATAGGGATGATGAGTTGCCCTGCCCCTGCCTCAGACGGTTCCGGGATCGAGTCGCCCCGCCGAACGCGGCCGGCGATGGCCTCCTCCAGAGCGTCGGACGCCTGGACGAGGGCGCCATCGAGGTCATCTCCTTGGGTGATGGCCTCAGGCACATCCTGGAAAGTGACCACGAAGCCGCCATCGGTCTCGTCAGGAGTGAGGGTTACGGGATAGGCGAGGTCAAGACTCATGCCGAGTAGTGTACTGCGACTGAGATCCGAATGTCGCCGCCGGACCGGCCAAGCTGTCGGGTCTCGGGAGGTATACTCCAAAGTATGAGCCCTGGAACCGCTCTCGTCGTGCTCATCGTCCTGGTGGCGCTGCTGTCGTCGATTTTATTCGGCGGTCGACTGCCGCAGCCGTTTCAAAGCCGCGGTTGCCAAGGTAAGCTGTGGCGCCGAGAGTTTCCGAACGTCTCGAAGCAAGAAATCCGCGCCTTTCTCTCGTTGTTTGCCGGAGCGTTCGCGTTCCGCCAGAGCGAGCGGCTCAAGCTCAATCCAAACGATCCAATCCTTGCGGTATATCGCGCGGTAGACCCGCATGTGGGCACGACTGACATGTTGGAGTTGGAGACGCTTGCTGTGGATGTCGAGAAGAAGTACGGCATAGACTTCGATCTGATATGGAGCGATGAGCTGACTCTCGGTGAGCTGTTCGCTCACGTCCAGCGTTTGCCCCTCGCTGCCGGGGTTTCAGCCGTGCAGGCTCCTGGAATCGTGGGCTAGCTGCGGTCCGTTCTCCCAGCTTGATCCAAGCGGTATACTTCCCCGCATGGGCCTCCTCACAGCAGACCAGCAGAAAACTGGGGCCGCCGTTCCGGAGCGGTGCTCGTTCGAGCAGTTCATCGCTCAGGCGGACGAGGATGTGTGGGCGGAGTGGGTCAATGGGGAGGTGTTCACGATGTCGCCGGCTTCCGACCAGCATCAGGATCTCGTGGGCTTTCTCGCAGCCTTGCTCCGGCTGTTCATCGAAGCGCACGACACCGGCTGGGTGCGGACGGCGCCTTTCGCCATGCATCTCGCGGATCGGGCGCGGGAGCCTGACCTTCTCTTCGTCCGCAAAGAGCGGATGAACCGCGTGCAGAGCACCTACTTGGAGGGCCCGGCGGATCTGGTAGTGGAGATCGTCTCCGCGGACAGCATCGGCCGGGACCGCGGCGACAAGTTCGTGGAGTACGAGGCCGGGGGTGTGCCGGAGTATTGGCTGATCGATCCTCTCCGCGAGCGGGCCGAGATCTACCATCCGGATGAACAGGGCCGCTATCAGCCGATGCCACTGGAGGCGGGGATCCTCACCTCGCGTGCGGTTCCTGGCTTCCGGCTTCGCGTCGATTGGCTCTGGCGGAAGCCCCTTCCCAAGATTCTTGAGGCCGCGGCAGAGCTCGGCTTGCTCGGCTAACCTAGCTAGCCTCCAGTCTGTCTACCTCGGTCTCTTTTTGCAGCAGCTCTTGAAGCAAGAGGGGCTGACCCCGGATGGTCTGCTCCCGTTGGTCCTCTCGATCGTCGTTTACAATGGGAAGGCACGTTGGCTCGCTCCCCGGGAGCTTGCCGAGTTGATCCGCGGAATCGACGGACCGCTGGCCGCCTATGTACCGAGGCTGTGGTACCTCCTCATTGAGATGGACCAGGTCCGGACGAAGGTGGCCTGCGGCGAGCTTTTGTCGTGTGGATCCGGCGCGTTCTTCTCGCCGGCAAGAGCGAAGAGGACATCCCGGAGCTGGTCAACCTGGAGGAGTTCAGAACCATGCTGCTCGAAACCGTCGAAGAGTGGAACAAGGAGATCCTGGAGAAGGGGCGCAAGGAAGGACTGGAAAAGGGCCTGGAGAAGGGCCATCGCCAGCTTCTCCTCCGCCTCCTCGCCGTGAAGTTTGGCGCTCTGAACAAGCAGACCCGCGCACGGGTTGCTGCGGCCGATTCGCGGCGATTGATGGAGTGGGGCGAACGCGTCCTCACCGCCGAGCGCTTGGCCGACGTGTTCGAGCATTGACACCGAGCGGGTAGACGACCCCAACGAGCAGGTAGGCGACTCCAACGAGCAGGTAGAGGCCTCTACCCGCTCGTTTCCGCGCTCCAACGGCTCGGGAGAGGTTCCTACCCGCTCGTTGGACCGGTCTACCTTCTCGATGGCGAGCCCTACCGGCTCGTTGGAGGTCTCCCCCAACTCGTTGCGGCCTTCCCCCGGTTCGTTGCTCCGGTGGAACGGCTCGTTTGAATCCTCAACCTTATCGGCGGCAGGTCCGAGGTGCTCGGCAAGGGCTATCAGCAGATCGGCATCGGCCTCGCCTTCGAGCGGCAAAGGCGGGAGCCGCGGGCGCGAATCGTGTCAGAATGCTCCCCGCAGCGAGGACGCACAGCAAATGACAGCGAAGGTCAAACAGGTGATTCAGGTGGGGCCGGTCCAGATCGCCCTTCCGGACGGAGTCTCGGCCAACGATTGGGCCTTGGAGCGGGTCAACGCGCAGAATCCGCGCATCCGCGCCTTCCTGGGCTGCATCCGCCTGCTCGACGGCGTGCTGGAGAGCAATTACGCGATTCTGCACTGCTCGCCCGAGCGCCTGCTCGATATCTGGCAGAAGGTGCGCCAGATCACCGACGTCATCCGCCACCGCATCGGCCCGCTGCTCGACGCTCCGTCGAAAATCCCGCCGCTCGAAAACGCCCGGCAGAACGCCCAATCGTCGCTCGAGCTCCTGGAGCACCATGTGCTGCGCGAGATCGACAAGTACCCCGAGCACGTCGCGCCGGACCAGCTCCCGGAGATCCGCAAGCTCCTCTGCATCTGCATCGGCCAGATCCACGCTTTTTTGCAGGACACCTTCGGCGAGGTCATGGCGCAGGACCCGCGCAGCCTGCACGACGCGGACTACTTCCTCTCCAAGCGCTTTCCGAAGGACATCGAGGAGGCGGAGTGGCTGCATGCCACGCTGCTCCGGCTGCGCTCCTACCTCGACAAGCTGGACCTGGTGCGCCCGCAGCATCTGACCCATCCGTCGGACCAGATGCGCCGCGAGGAGACGCTTCCGACGCGGCCGTCGTGGCGCGGCACCAAGGCCTTCCTGGAGATCCTGCTGAACGGGCTGACCCCGAAGCTCAAGGAGATCCTGCCGCTGCGTGGAGTGCGTTTCTATGAGATGGAGCTATTGGACCGCTATGCGATGGAGCTGCCCACGCGCTGCCGCATCACCATCGAGCTGCACGAGATGGGGAGCGAGACGGTCGACGCGATGAAGGCCACGACGCCGAGTAGCGCGCGGTCCGACCGCGAGCAGGGCGTGCGTGACCTTCTCGCCTGCCACGCCGTGCTCAGCCGCCGCGTCGCCGTGCTCCTCACCGACATCGACAAGCTGTTCCAGGACCTCGTCGCCTTCGTCCCTCTCTGGCTCGAAGCCGTCGAGAAGCGGCGCGCCCTGCTGCTCAAGCGGAGCCTGGAGGAGAAGGGCCACAGCATGCCCTTCCCCGGACCCGGGCTCGACATCGACAGCGACGAGCTCGATCACTTGCTGGGGTAACGGCCGAACGGTTTTTTGCCGCCGTGCGTCGGCGGCTTGCCTCCGGGCCGGCGGCTGGCGCCGGCGAAACCACCAGGGCCTCCCGGGCTGCCTGGGCCAGGACGCCGCACGGGGCGGCGCTCCTCGCCGGCGGGAGCCGTCTGGTCCGGCCGGGCGACGCGCACCTCGACCTGCCGGCCGCGGATGGTGGCCTTCGCCATCCGTTCGAGCACCTGCGGACCGTAGCGCGCCGGCACCTCGACGAAGGTGAACGAGTCGTAGATGTCGATCGCGCCGATCGCTTTGCCCGGCACGTCGGCCTCGTTGGCGATGGCGCCGACGATGTCCGCCGGGCGCACGCCGGCGCGGCTGCCCGCCGGGATGAACAGGCGCACCATGCCGTCCTCGGTCTGCGGCACGTCGCGCGGCTCGGGCTCCAGGGCGACTTCGAGCGGCTTGTCGCCGCGCGCCAGGCGGGCGGCGGCGGCGGCGATCTCGGAGACGTCGAGCCCCTCCTCGACCAGCTCTTCCACCAGGGTCAGATAGAGATCGAGGTCGCCTTCCGCCAGGGTCTTGCGGATGCTCTCCTTGAACAGCGCCATGCGGCGCGCCGCGACGTCGGCGCGGGTGGGCATCTTCATCGGCTGCAGCCGCTGGCCGGTGAAGCGCTCGATGTCCTGCATCATCCGCCGCTCGCGCGGCGAGACGAAGAGGACGGCGACACCCGAGCGGCCCGCCCGGCCGGTGCGGCCGATGCGGTGCACGTAGGCTTCGACGTCGTTGGGGATGTCGTAGTTGATGACGTGGCTGATGCGGTCGACGTCCAGACCGCGGGCCGCCACGTCGGTCGCCACCACAATCTCCACCTGCCCGGAGCGCAGCCGGCGGATGACGCTCTCGCGCTGGATCTGGTTCATGTCGCCGTGCATCGCCTCGGCGGCGTAGCCGCGCGCCTGGAGCTTCTCCGCCACTTCGGCGGCGCCGGTCTTGGTGCGGGTGAAGATGAGCACCGCCTCGGCGGGCTCGGTCTCCAGGATGCGGGAGAGCGCGTCCAGCTTCTGCTGCGGCGCCAGGATCAGGAAGCGCTGCTCGATCGCCGGCACGGTGAGCATGTGGCGCTCGATGGCGATCGAGACCGGGTTCTTGAGGTGCCGCGACGCCACGCGGCGGATCTCCGGCGGCATGGTGGCCGAGAAGAGCGCGGTCTGCCGCTCCGCCCCCGGCGCCTGCGAGAGGATCGAGTCGACGTCCTCGATGAAGCCCATGCGGAGCATCTCGTCCGCCTCGTCGAGCACGGCGGTGCGCACGCCGTCGAGGCGCAGCGTGCCGCGCCGCAGATGGTCGAGGATGCGGCCCGGCGTGCCGACGACGACGTGGACGCCGCGCACCAGCCGCTGCTGCTGGCGGTCGATCGGCTGGCCGCCGTAGATCGGCAACACACTGACCCGGCCGACGTACTTGGAGTAGGTATGGAACGCCTCGGCCACCTGGATCGCCAGCTCGCGGGTGGGAGCGAGCACCAGCGCCTGCGGCTCGGCCCGCGCCAGATCGAGCCGCTGGAGGATCGGCAGGGCGAACGCCGCGGTCTTCCCCGTCCCCGTCTGCGCCTGGCCGATCAGGTCGCGCCCGGCGAGCAGCACCGGAATCGTCTTCGCCTGGATCGGCGTCGGCGCCTCGTAGCCGACCTCCAGCAAAATCTTCAGGAGGGGCTCGGCAAGTCCCAGATCCGCGAACGTTCCATCCTTCTCTCCCATGTCCGGCCTCTCGTCCATTCTTCTCCCCCTTTGCGAGTACTATACCCGTAGCGGACGTGGGACAAGGTACGATGACGCTCTACGAGAAGCTGAACGCGGAGATGCAGGCGACGGTGGACGCCTGGGTCAGCCGGCTCAAAGTCCTCGACTGGGGCCGCCGGAGCAGCCTGCTCACCGAATCGGCGCTCTCCTTCGCCGAGGACATGCCGCCGGAGAAGTCGAACCTGGCCGCCCGCGGCTTCATCACCGCCGTCTTGGAGCGTCTCTGCGCCAGCGAAGACGGCCACCACGGCGGATCTGCGGCCGTCACCGACACCCGCCAGGCCCTCCTCTACCTCGCCTCCCTCGACACCGGCCACCGCGCGCTCGCAAAGGCGTACCTCGATGAGCATCCCGAGATCCGCGACGAGGTTGCGAAGGGATTGGGAGAAGGATAGATCTCGATTGGCGTGGTTCAATTGACACTGCTCAACAACCCCATCTCCGCGCCGCTCTCCCTGGCCGCCTTGACCGCCCGGTCATATTCCTCCTGATGATGCGTGGCCTTGGCGGCGATGGCGAGGAGGAGGTTGCCTTCGGTGCTGTCGAGACCACCGATGTCGTCGAGCCCTTTGCGCAGCCGGCGGAAGGCTTTGTCATAGGCGCCGCGGCGGATTTCCAGACGCGATTTGAGCAGCTTCCATTCGGTGGTTTCGGAGAGCTGGTCCGACCGGTCGAGGGCTTTCTCGGCATCGGCGTCCCGGTTCGCTTCGAGGAAGAGGCGCGCTCTGGCACGCTCGATCAGGGCGATTTTCAAGCGGCGGAAGAATTGGGCTTCCGGCTCGTCTTTTGAGTTGAGGGCGCGGTCGAAGAGCGCTTCGGCTTCGGCCGTCTTGCCCGCCTCGGCGGCTTCCACGCCCTGGAAATACAGGGCCTGCTTGGGGTTCCTCTTCTCGTCCCAGAAGCGGCCGAAAACCTCCGCGTCTTTGCCCAGCCAGAGCTCCTTGGGCTCATATTTCAGATCCATCGTCATCGGGGTCGACGCGCCCTGGAGCCGCATGCCGCCGCGGATGAGGGCGTTCGCGCCGCTCCTCGTCGTCTTCTCCGTGCTCTTGGGGTCGTAGACGGCGATCTCGATCGGCACGGCGAGAGTCGACTGCGCGACCTGGATCTGCTCGACCGCCTGGCGCGCCACGTCGAAAGCACCGCCAGGGGTTTTGATCACTTTGTAGCGGAAGCTGCGCAGGGTTTTCTGCCGCGCTTCTCCCACCACCCGAAAGCCGCCTCCGGGCTTCGGCTCGAGCCCCACCAGGCGCCCCTTGCGCTGCTCGCGCTGGATGGTGCGCAGCAGCTTCCGCTTGTCCTTCTCCGTCGCCTCCAGGGGGACGAAATGACCGAGAGTCACCTGCTCATGCGAATCGGGCTCGATCAGGTAGAGGACATCCCCCAGCTCGCCGCCCCGGAGCCAGGCCGCGAAGTAGCCCTGCCAGGCGGGATCGCCCAAGGCGTCGCCGAGGATCCCCGTCTCGACGTTGAGCTGCTTGCGCTCGGGCCTGGCCTTCCACTGCTTGTAGAGATCCTCGGCCTTCTTGACCGTCTGGGCGTCGGGCTGGGCCGCGGGCTGTTTGAGCAGGTCGTTGACCTCGGGGTCAAGCCCGACGACCAGGACCGCTTCCTTGAGCTCCTCGTCCAATCGGGAGCCGCCGGTGAACATCTCGAGCTGCCCCGCCTCCACCCGGTCGGGCGGCTCGATCACGATGCGGCCGCGGCCGGTGAAGACGAGCTCGATGGACTTGCCGCCCACCGGGCTCGCCGGCACCAGGACGCCGTCTTCCAGGAGCAGGGTGGCGAGGCCGGCGGAGAGCTTGACGTTCTTCAGCGCCACCGCCCGCGCCGGATCGAGGTGAGCGGCTTCGATGTCGCGCCGCAGGACGGCGGGATCGGCCTGGGCGCCGAGGCGGCCCGGCGCGAGCAGCGCCAGACAGCCCAACAGAAATAGAAAATACGAGCCGCGGCGGTCCATTGGATCGAATGATTTCACGCAGATCAGAACGCCGCCGTGTCCGCCCTGCTCGCCAGGTTGTAGGGCGGGTTGTGATAGGTCTTTTTGATTCCGGTCGCCGAGTCGGTCACGACGACGGTGAATTCGACGTCGGAGAGCGAGCCGTAGAAGACCCAGAAGTGGCCGTTGACCGCGCGGCCGTCGAGGACTTTGACGGTCAGCTCCAGGTTGTCGGGGCTGAAGAACCAGAAGCCGCCGGTGTCGCTGGTCTGCGGGATGGTGCTGGCGGTGCCGGTCGCGCCGCTGCGCGGGTCGTGCCAGGTGACGTCGACGCGGAAGCGGCTGTCCTGGAGGCAGAGGGTGCGGTCGGGGGTGGCGCAGGCGCTGGAGAACCGGCGGGCGAGGAAGGTGCCGGACGTAGTCGCCGTCCAGCCGATCACCCAGTCGTGACCGTCGGTGACGGCCTGAGCGGCGAAGCGGCTGTCGGCCGATTGGGAGTTGACGCGCACGGCCGGCCCGGCTGGGTGGCCGGCTGCGTCAAAGAGGCGGGCCCAGAGCTCTATCAGGTTGGCGCCGGCGTCGCCCTCGACGCTGGCTAGCCACACGACGAGGAAGTCGCCGGACGGCGACACCGCCACGGAGTCGACGCGCAGCTCCCCCACACCATCTCCGACCGCGATGTCGGTGCCGAGACGATGGCCGGCGGCATCCCAGAGGCGGGCTGTCACCGCCATGATGCCGGAGTTTCCGGGCTCCGTCTGCGCCGTGGCGCTCACGAAGCTGCCGTCGGGACGGAGCACCGGACGGAGGCCGGCGTCCACCGCGAAGGCGGCTCCGGCGGGCTGGCCGTCGCGGCCGAACCGGCGGGCGAAGCCGCCGCTTCCCGGGTCCTGCCACCAGGCGAGGAAGCCACCCGCCGCGAGCCCGCCCAGGATGTAGGAGTGGGGCTCCACCACGACCTCGCCGCCGAGCGGCTGGGCGCCGGCGTCGAAGGTGCGCACCACGACGGTCCCCAGCGTGTAGTCGCTCCAGGAAGCCACGAAGCCGCCGCCGGACAGCGGCGCGGCGGTGAGAGAGTAACCGTTCGCTTCGCCCGTGGTGTCCAGTTGTATCTCTCCGCCCAGCGGCAGGCCGTCCGCCCCGAGGAGGCGTGCCGAGACCGTGGATGGATCTCCCACGGCCTTCCTGAAATCCGGCGCGCCACCCGAAAGGGGGTTCGAGTAGTTGATCCACAGCGCGGTGGACCGGCCGGGCGGCCCCAGCGGCATGGCGGTGAGGCTCGTGCGCAACAAGTAAGCCGGCGTGTCGAGCCGCACCGCCGGTCCAGACGGATGGCCGCCACGGTCGAAGTGCCGCGCCCAGGCTTCGTTCTGATAGAACGAGAGGCCCCGGTTCCAGACCAGTTGCAGACCCCCGCCCGGATCCGCGGCGAGCGACGGAGAGGTGAACGCGTCGGCTTCGCCCGTGAGCTGGACCTCCGGCCCATTGGGGGCGAGCGGCCCGGGCTGCGCAGCGAGCCGCAGGCCCGGCGCCGCCGCCAGGAAAACGATCAGAAGCGGGAAGAGCTTAGAACGCTGTGACATCGGCTTGGCTCGCCAAAGTGTACGGCTTGTTGTGATAGCTCTTCTCCGCTCCCGTCTCCTGGTCGGTCACCTTGACGGTGAATTCGACGTCGGAGAGCGAGGCGTAGAAGATCCAGAAGTGGCCGTTGACCGCACGGCCGTCGAGGACTTTCACGTCGAGCTCCACGTTGCGTGGATCGAAGAACCAGAAGCTGCCGGTGTCGCCGGTCAGGGGGAGGGCATGGCCGGTGCCGGCCGAGCCGTCGCGCGGGTTGGTCCAGTCGACGGCGACGGTGAAACGGCCGCCGTTCAGGCAGAGACCGGAGCAGGGGCCGAAGCGGCGGACGAAGAGAGCCTGGGGGCCGCCGGTCCAGGTGACCGCCCATTCGCCGCCCTGCCCCGTGGCGCGCGCGGCCAGCGGCTGGCCGTCGGCCCGGGAGCCGGCGATGAACGGATCGCCGGCCGGGATTCCGTTGGCGTCCAGCAGGAGGCCGTGGAGCACGGTGCCGGTGGCCGGAGCGGTGGTGGTCCACAGGGCCAGGAAGCGCCCGGCGGCGTCCACGCCCACCGCCACCGGGGTCGGCGGACCGGCGTCCGCCGTGGCGAGGACGCGCGAGCCGAGCGGAACCCCGTCGACCCGGTAGAGGGTGGATTGGAGCTCCGGGCTGGTGCCGAGAGGTGTCGAAGCGAGCGCCAGAAAGTTGCCGTCGGGAGCCACCGCCATCGCCGGTGCGTAGGTCACATGGAGGAGGTTGTTGCCGGCGGGTTTGCCGTCGGCGCCGAAGAGCCGTCCCTGGACCCCGACGCAGGAGCTGAAGGGAGAGTCCGAGGTGCCCATCCAAAGGGCCAGGAAACCGCCTCCAGGAACCCCCGACAGCGCGACGGTCCGGGCCTGGCAGCCCGGAGCGATGTCGATCTCCGTTCCCACCGGCTGCCCCGCGGCGTTGAACAGACGGCCCGCCAGACGGTTGCTCTCCCAGACCGCCACGGCGCCGCCGCCGGGCAAAGCGGCGAGCAGCGGCTCATAGGCGCCCACGCCGGACGTGTCGACCTGGACCTCCGATCCGAGCGGCGCTCCCGTGGCGTCGAGGAGGCGCGCCGACAGCGTGCCGGCATCGCCCACGGCTCGCCGCGGGCTGCTCAGGGGAGGCGGGACGATGT
>DATARD010000044.1:0-24559 GCA_036264355.1 Thermoanaerobaculia bacterium | reverse complement strand
GTCCCCCGCTCGCTGCTCAGAGGTTGCGGTTGATGAAGGTCTGGAACGCTGCCTTTGGCATGGCGCCCATCATGCGGTCGGCCATCTGGCCGTTCTTGAACAGGATGAAGGTCGGGATGCTCTGCACCTGGAACTGGTAGGCGATCTTCTGGTTCTCGTCGACATTCAGCTTGGCGATGCGCACCTTGCCGTGCATCTCCTCCGCCATCTCGTCGAGGAGCGGCGCCACCATGCGGCAGGGTCCGCACCACTCGGCCCAGAAGTCCACCAGCACCGGCGTGTTCGACTTGAGCACCTCGGCTTCGAAGTTGTCATCACTCAGCTTGACGATCTTGTCACTGGCCATTTCCTTAACCCCCCTATATCCCACGAATGTTCGTTTCCTGGTTCTCGGTATCTCAGCTCTTGCGTTTCATCCCCGCGGTCCTGCCCGCCCCACTCCTACAACTCCGCGGCGGCCCCTTCTTGTTCCATCCGCTTGCGGGCGAAGTACTCCCGCGTGGCGTCCACGTCGCGGGAGATCTGCGCCGAAAGGTCCATGACGGTCGGGAAGATCCGCTCTTCGCGCAACCGCTTGTAAAACGAGATCTCCACCCGCTCGCCATAGACGTTGGACTTGAAGTCCAGGATATGACTTTCCACCACCCGCTGGTAGTTCTCATAGACGGTCGGCCGCGTGCCGATGTTGGTGACGCAGTCGAAGCTCGCCGGATAGCTGGGGAAAAAGACCCGTCCGGCATAGACGCCGTCGGCCGGCATGAGCTTGTTCTCCGGCTGGAGGTTGATCGTCGGCCAGCCCAGCTTCTGCCCCATGCGGTCGCCGCGCACGATGACGCCGGTGACGGTGTACGGCCGGCCGAGCATGCTCGCCGCGGTGCCGACCTTCCCCTCCCCCACTGCGCGGCGGATGCGGGTGCTCGAAATCCGCTCGCCCTTCCAGTCCACCTCCTCAACGCCGAAGGCGCGGAATCCCAGGCTCTCGCCCATCTCCCGCAACAGCTCCAGGGTCCCCTCGCGCTTGTGGCCGAAGACGAACCCTTCGCCGACGTAGATCTCCTGCAGGCCGAGCCGCCCGTGCAGGAAGTCGCGGACGAACTGGCGCGCCGGCACCCGCGCCAGCTCCGCGGTGAAGCGGAGGACCAGCACGACGCCGACGCCGGCCTCTTCCAGCAATTTCTCTTTCTGCTGCTGCGTCGAGAGCGGCACCGGCGCCTGGTCCGGCCGCAGGACCGACATCGGATGCGGATCGAAGGTGATGACGACCGACGGCCCGGACAGCTCCTGCGCACGCGCCACGACGCGGTCGATCGTCGCCCGCTGGCCGCGGTGCACGCCGTCGAAGTTGCCGATGGTGGCGATGCCGCCCTGCGGCAGGTCGGAAGCGGAATACGCGTCGTGGACGACGAGCATGGGAAGGAGGAGAGGGCTAGACGAGGATCAGATCCGCGGTGTCTGCGACATCCGCGACATCCGCGGGCTCGACACCGGGGACGCCGAGCGGACCCACGATGCGGCCCACCAGGTCGTCAGCATAGGCTTCGGTGATCTCGACGTCCACCAGCATGCCGGCCGGCGCGGTGCCGTCGTTGATCAGCAGACGGCCGTCGATCTCCGGCGCCATGCCGTAGTGGCGGCCCTGGAGCAGGTGCTCGGTCTCTTCGCAGGATCCTTCCACCAGCACCCGCAGGCGCTGCCCGAGCAGCCGTTGCCGCTGCGCGAGGGCGATCGGCTTCTGGGTCTCGAGGAGCTGCCGCAAACGGCGACGCGCCACCTGCTTGGGCACCCGGCCCGGCAGCGTGGCCCCCGGCGTATCGACCTCCGGGCTGTAGGCAAAGCCACCCAGATGATCGAGGCGGGCTTCCTGGATGAACGACAGCAGGTCGCGGAAATGCTCTTCGGTCTCGCCCGGGAAACCGACGATGAAGGTCGAGCGCAAAAAGACGTCCGGCGCCAGCTCGCGCGCCCGCTCCAGGAGACGCAGGTAGCGCCTGGCGTCGCCGCCCCGCCGCATGGCGGTGAGGATGTCGCCGTGGCTGTGCTGGAGCGGCATGTCGAGGTAGGAGCAGAAACGCTCCTCCGTGCCCATGAGGCGCAGCAGGTCCTCGTCGAGCGTGGTCGGATAGGCGTACAGAAAACGGATCCAGGGGATCGAGGTCACCTCGAGGAGCGCCTCGACGAGGCGGACCAGGCCGTGGCGGCGCATCCCCAGGTCTTCGCCGTAGCGGGTGGTGCCCTGGGCGATGAGGTTGAGCTCGGTGATGCCGGCCGCTTCGAGCTGCCGCGCCTCCTCCACCAGGCTCTCGATGGTGCGGCTGCGGAACTGGCCGCGCCAGATCGGGATGGCGCAGAAGGTGCACGGGTTGTTGCACCCCTCGGCGACCTTGAGATACGCGAAGCCGCGGGTGGTGAGCAGGCGCGGTGCGGTGTGGTCGAACACCATGTGCGACGGCGCCGGCAACGGCGGACCGCCGCCGAGCTGCACCACCTGGCCGACGTCGCGGAGCTGGTCGAGGCCGACGAAGCCGTCGATCTCCGGGATCTCGCGGGCGAGCTGATCGCCAAAGCGATTCACCATGCACCCGGCCACCAGCACCTTCTCGACGCCCTTCCCCTTGCGCGCCACGACCTCCAGGATGGTGTCGATCGACTCCTGCTGCGCCTCCTCGATGAAAGCGCAGGTGTTCACCACCACGGTGTCGGCGCTGTCCATGTCCTGGACGACGTCATAGCCGCGCCGCGCCAGCTCGCCGAGCATGATCTCGCTGTCGACGAGGTTTTTCGGGCAGCCTAGGCTGATCATGCCCACACGCGGGCGGCGGACGGGTTCCGACATAGGCGAGGGAGTCTAACAGATCCGGACCGGCGGCGAATTCCGGCGGCTCCCGCGCTATGGCTTGCCGGCTCCCAACGGTGCCAGCCGTTCCTTCCTGATCTTGGCCACGATGCCGGCGTTGCGGTCGGCGACTTCGTTGATGCTGTACTCGACGGCGGTGCCCAGCACTTGGGCGAGCTCCGGCGGGGTGAGCTTGTAGTCCTGCTCCAGCCACTGCGCCATGCCGGAGGTAGCGGCGCGGAGGGCGTCTTCGAGCGAGCCGCCCAAACCCACGGTCATCAGATAGGTGGACGACTCGACGCGCGGCGACGAGATCGACTTGCGCGGCAGCACGTCGACCGTGACCTCCACCTCCATCGAGGTCTCCAGAGCGTCGCCGGTGAGCTCGCCGTCGCCCTGCGCGGCATGGCCGTCGCCGAAGTACAGCAGCGCGCCGGGCTCCGCGACCGGCAGGTAGACGGTCACACCTTCTTCGATCCCGTTGAAATCCATGTTGCCGCCGTAGCGGCCCGAGTCGCCGGTGGCGAACGGCGCCGAAGCAAAGTTGGGCGCGACTCCGACGCAGCCGAGCATCGGGCGCAGCGGAACAGTGTAGGTCTTCAGATGCTCGGACGGATTGGCGGGAGTCGCGACGCCGCGCTCGCGGTCGAGATGCCAGCGCACAGTCTTGAACCCGTCCTTCATCTTTACCGCGAGCTGTGTTCCCAGAGCGCGCGGGACGATCCCGTCCGTGCTGATCGCGTAGTCGCGATTCAGCCGCAGGCGGTCGATGTGGACGGCGAGGACGTCGCCCGGCAGAGCGGTCTCGACATAGAACGGTCCGGTCTGCGGATTGCCGCCGAAGACCCGCTGCACACCCCCCGCATCGGAGCCGCCGGCATCCACCGTCGTGGTGTGGATCGTGTCGCCGGGCCAGATCCTGAGCACCGGCTGGACGGACGCCGAGAACTGGCGGGAGTAGGTGGTCGGCACGAATTCATGCCGGCGGGCCGGACCCGGCGGGCGCTGCGGAAGGCGCTGCGCGGTGAACGTGCTCCTGGTGACCGACCCGTCGCCGGAGTCGGTGAGCACGGCCTGGCCGGAGATCGTGTCGCCGTCCAGCGTCCCGGTGTAGTCGGCGGTGTCTCCAGAATCTCCCTTCGCAATGAAGTGAACGGCGTTGCCGATGAGCGTACCCTCCAGCTTGTCGCCACCCAGGTCGCCCAACAGCTTGCTCCCGTCGATCGTCAACTCCAGCCTCTGGGGAAGTTGAAGACCATGGAGATCGGTGGTGACCAGCCAGTCGCCGGCTACGCTTCCCGGAGCAGCCAGCAGTGAGGAGGCGAGGAGAAGCAGACAGCCGAGGATGACGGAAGGGAGCGGATGGGGGATTGTCATCGCGCGATCATACTGCGGCAGATCGACGGCGCCTTCCGGCAAACCGTTGACACTCCCTCTGCCTTCGCCTAAGTTTCTGCAAGCACGACTGGAATCCGTTGCACCCGAAGGAGCGCTTGCCATGGCCAGCAGAGAGAGACGAGTCGGTCGACGAGCTTGGTGGATCCTCCCTGGAGCCGTTGTCTTGTCTGTGTTGACCGCCTCCCCGGCCCGGCCGGCCGGCATGTCCGGACCCGATCCGGGGATCAAGGCGATGGGGATGGCGGGCGCGTTCATCGCCCAGGCGAGCGATCCCAGCGCGATCTACTACAACCCCGGCGGCCTCGCCCTGATGAAGAAGGGCAAGCTCACCGCCGGCGGCGGCACGGTGTACCACAACGAGTCGCAGTATCAGGGCCTGCCGCCGGGCATCGGCCAGGGCACGACGGGGAACCAGGACAAATTCTACTCCTGGCCGCTCCATGCCTACGCCGTCAAGCCGCTCGGCAAGACGCTCAAGGTCGGCCTCGGGGTGAATTCGCCGTTCGCCTTCAAGAACCGCTGGGCCAACGCGCACGACGACTTTCCGGGCCGCTTCATCAGCACGGCCTCCGAGCTGCAGACCTACGACTCGACCGTCACCCTGGCCTGGCAGGCGACCAAGACCCTCGGGCTCGGGGCGAGCGTCGTCTACCGCACCTCGCGGCTCAGCCAGTCGCGCAACCTGTCGGCGTTCAACTCCGCGACCGGCCTGCCGGCGGACATCGCGAGCATCAACATGGACACCGACTACAACGGCGGAGTCGGCTGGCAGTTGGGCTTGCTGCAGCAGATCGGCAAGCAGTACTCCTGGGGCCTCGTCTACCGCAGCGCGATCAACATCCAGCAGACCGGCGCCGGCCGGCTGACCCAGATTTCGACCGGCGACGCGCAGGTCGACGCGCTCAACCGCGCCACCATCCCCTATGACCGCGACCTGCCGATCAACGCCGTCATGGACTACCCCGCCACCGCCGGCTTCGGCTTTGCCTACTGGCCGAGCGACAAGACGGTGTTCGAAGGGGACGTCAACTGGACCGGCTGGAGCCATTTCAAGAGCCTGGCCGTCTCCTTTCCGCTCAATCCGCAGTACAGCCAGACGCTCCAGGGGCCGTGGAAGGACTCCCTGGCCTTCCGCTTCGGCGTGCGCTTCACCGTCGCCAAGGGGACGCAGATCCGCCTCGGCGCCGCCTATGAGGAATCGCCGCAGCCGGACGCGAGCCTCGGCCCGTTCCTCCCCGACTCGAACCGCAGAATCCTGTCGGCGGGAATCGGCAAGGACTGGCTCGACGTGGCCTTTCAGTTCATTTCGCCTGAAAGCCGCATCACCCGCACCAGTCTCGACTCGCTGAACGGCGCCTACTCGAGCAACACCTACATCCTCGGCGTCTCGGTCAGCAAGTGATTGAAAAAACAGAGGGAAACAGAGACCATGCCGCATCTGATTGAAGGACCGACGATCATCCAGGCCGCCGGACAGCCGCCGAAGCGGATCGAAGAGTTCGCCGGCCATGTCAACTCCGGTCATTCCGGCGTCAGCATCGCCCGCATGGTGTCGCCCGAGGGCTGGCTGGAGCCGGGCCAGCGGCCGGAGTTCGAGGAGATCACGGTCGTGCTGCGCGGCCTGGTGCGCGTCGAGCACGAAGGCGGACACCTCGACGTGCGGGCCGGCCAGGCGGTGGTGTCGAAGCCGGGAGAGTGGATCCGCTACAGCAGCCCCGAGCCGGGCGGCGCGGAGTACATCGCGGTGTGCTTGCCGGCGTTCTCACCGGCGATCGTGCACCGGGACCCGGAGTAGAGCCTCCCTACTGCGTCACCGGATCCACCGTGAACGTGCTCTCGGAGAGGTGGATCTTGATGTCCTGGTGGGGGTCGAAGCGGACCCGGTTTTCCTGGTTGTTCTGATAGTCCGCGTAGACCAGGCCGCCGCGGGCGCCGGTGCTGAACGAGATCTCCTGCGAATCCACGTCCTGACCCGGCACCCACTCCCGGTACAGCGAGATGAAGCCTTCCGGGTAGTCGCGGCGGAACTGCTCCCGGCGCTCGAACCAGCCGCTCGCGGAGGTCGCCGCGAGCTTGTCGAGGAGCGTCGCGTCGTAGACGATCACGACCTCGACGGCGATCGGGAGATTCTGGTTGATCCCCGGATCGATGGCGACCGTGACGGTCGTGCTGCCGCCGAACCACGAGGCGCTGTTGGCGCTACAGCCGAGAAGGCTCAGCAGGACGAGACAGGCGGCGAGAGCGCGAAATCGGGTCACCCGGAGCTCCTATGGGGTCGAGCGAGAACGGGTGGACTCTACCATTTACCGGGCTTGCTTGTCCCCCGCGAGTTGCAGCCGCCGGACCCAGGTCTGGCCGGTGGAAGGCTCGACCGCGACGATCCCCCAGATCAGCTTGCTCTCCTTCGGCAGATCGATCTCCATCGGCACGGCACCCGGATGCGCTCCGTCGAGGTGGTCGAACTGGACGATCTTCGGCGCTTTCTCCCCTTTGGCCGGCGGCACCAGGGCCACGTTGTAGAGGTCCAGGTCCTTGGTTTGGAGACCGGCCGGCCAGGCGGCGGCATAGCGCAGACGGCGGCCGCCCTTCGCCTCCGGACGGCTCTCGATCTTGCCGCCAAGCTCCTGGTAGCTCAGCTTGACCGGTCCGCGCTGCGCCTCCGGTCCGTTCGCCACCAGCCCGAGAATCAACAACTGCTTTTCGTACGCGGTCAATGATTCATAGGTCTCCCGCACCTTGAGCGCGGACGGCGCCCAGGCGTGGACGCCCGGTCGTTTCACCACCACCTCCACCGATTCGCGCACCGTGGTGGGCTCCCCTTTCAGATAGAAACCCGCTTCGTAATAGGCCGCGGTGGTGGCGGCGATCTTTCCTTCGACCTGCTGCGGATCAGCGCCGCTGGCGTACGCCGCACCGGCGGTCTGGGCGATGTGACGCATCACACCCTCGGCGTCGTTGCCGATACCGCCTGGTGCGCTCGCATTGACGAACACCGTCATCGCTCCTGATTCGGCGAGAGCCTGGAGCGGCCCCGCGAAATGGAGCAGCAAGCCGCTGGTCCGCTGTCCGCCATACGAAGTCGAGGCGGTGCTCCCCGGTTTGAAGCCGATGTCGCCGGTGAAATAGAGATCGGAATCGAGCCCCTGCCAGAAGACGAGGAGGAGCTTGGGACCGCGCTGATGGCGCAGCTCGGCGGCGGTGAAGTCGAGGGAGTCGGCCAACCCGCGCGCCAGCGACATGTACTCACTGCGGCCAAACTCCTGCATGCTGTCGATCTGGCCCATGAACTGCGACGTCGGTAGGTCCTCCCGGACGCCGTTCTGGCCATTGTGCGTCACCTGCATCACAGGCGGCAAATCGTCGACGGGGTTGGTGTTCAGACGCCGGATCTCGGGAATGAGCGCGGCGAGCGCGTCAAGAAACCGCGCCTTGCCCTTGCGGTCCGCCGGCACCGGTCCCAGCTTTTTCTCCAGCCCCTTGCCAACGCTGTGAGCCACCAGCGAGAGGCGGTCCCCCTCGGGGACCTCCCCCACCAGCTTCTGCGCCACCTGGATGGAATTACGGAATGCGGACGGCGACGTGAACGCGGAGTCGATGAAAAAGATCACATTGCGGGACGCCGGCCGCAGACCGTTCGAGCCCGACCGTTCCGCTCCTCCCGGCGCCGCCGGCCCGTCGAACGTGTCGACGAACATCGGCTTGCCGCCGATCCGCAGCTCGACCTCGTCCGATTTGAGATCCCACACCGGCTTTCCATCCGCGTCGACGGCGTAGAAGGGGACGATCTTGATCTCCACGTCGACGGTCTCGCCGGCCGGCTTGGATGCCGCCGGACGGGGCGCGGCAAAAGCGGACGCAGACACAACGAGACCCGGCAGAAGCAGAAAAAACGACAGGCAACATGCAGACGATTTCGGCATCACAATACCTCCATAAGTCGTTCCGGACCCTGGCGCCTATTTGGCTGCCGTCTTTCCGGCGAGCTGCAGACGCCGGTACCAGGTTTGTCCCGTGGATGGCTCGACCGCGACGATGCCCTAGATAAGCTTTTCTTTCGGCAGATCGATCTCCATCGGCACGGCGCCCGGGTGCGCCCCGTCCAGATGGTCGAGCTGAAGGATTTTGGGTGCTTTCTCCCCTTGGGCCTGCGGCACCAGGGCTACGTTGTAGAGGTCCAGGTCCTTGGTTTTGAGAGCGGCCGGCCAGGCGGCGGCATAGCGCAGACGGCGGCCTCCTTTCGCCTCCGGCCGCGTCTCAATCCTGCCGCCGAGCTCCTGATAGATCAGCTTGACCGGGCCGCGCTGCGCCTCCGGTCCATTCGCCACCAGGCCCAGGATGAGCAACTGCTTCTCGTAGGCGGTCAACGACTCATACGTCTCCCGCACCTTGATCGCGGACGGTGCCCAGGCGCGGACGCCGGGCCGTTTCACCACCACCTCCACCGTCTCGCGCGCCGCCGCAGGCTCGGCCTTCACATAGAAACCCGCTTCGTAATAAGCCGCGGTGGCAGCGGCGATCTGTCCCTCGACCGCCTGCGGATCGCCGCCGCCGGCGTAGATCGCCCCGGCGGTCTGGGCGATGTGGCGGATCGCACTGCCGACGTCCCTGCCGACGCCGTCCGGCTCGCTCGCGTTGACGAACACCGTCATCGCTCCCGAATCGGCGAGCGCTGCCAGCGGTTTCGCGAAGGGGAGCAGCAGACCGCTGGTCCGCCGTCCTCCGGTGGAGTACGATGAGCCGACAAACTTGGCACCGGGGTCGCCATCGAAGTACAGATCGGAATCGAGCCCCTGCCAGAAGACGAGGAAGAGCTTGGGACCGCGCCGGTGGCGCAACTCGGCCGCGGTGACGTCGAGCGAGCCGGCGAGCTCGCGCGCCACCGCCATGTATTCGCTGCGGCCGGACGCCCGCATGCTGTCGGTCTGCCACGACCACTGCGATGGCGGGATGTCCTCCCGCCTGCCGTTCTGCCCGTCGTGGCTGACCCGCTGGAGACTCGGCAGGTCGGCGGCGGGATCGACGTTCAGGCGCCCGACCTCCGGGGTGAGCTTCGCGAGAGCGTCGAGGAACCGCGCCTTGCCCTGCCGGTCCGCCGGCACCGGCCCGAGCTTCTTCTCCATCCCGCGGGCGACCGTATACGTCATCAGCGAGAGGCGGTCCCCCTCGGGCACCTCTCCTGCCAGCTTCCGCGCCACCTGGATGGAGTTGCGGAATCCGGCCGCCGACGTGAACGCGGAATCGATCAGAAAGATCACATTGCGCGACGCCGGCCGCAGACCGTTCGAGCCCGCCCGTTCCGCGCCGCCCGGCGCCGCGGGGCCGTCAAAGGTATCGACGAACACCGGCTTGCCGCCGATCCGCATCTCCACCTCGTCCGATTTGAGATCCCACACCGGCTTCCCCGCCGCGTCGACGGCATAGAAGGGGACGATCTTGATCTCCACGTCCACCGTGTCGCCGGCCGGCTTGGATGCCGCCGGACGGGGCGCTGCAAAAGCGGACGCAGACACAATGAGACCCGGCAGAAGCAGAAAAAACGACAGGCAACATGCAGACGATTTCGGCATCACAATACCTCCATAGATCGTTCCGGACGCTGGCAGCCTATTTGGCTGCCGTTTCTCCGGCGAGTTGCAGACGCCGGTACCAGGTTTGTCCCGTGGATGGCTCGACCGCGACGATGCCCCAGATAAGCTTTTCTTTCGGCAGATCGATCTCCATCGGCACGGCGCCCGGGTGCGCCCCGTCCAGATAGTCGAGCTGAAGGATTTTGGGTGCTTTCTCCCCTTGGGCCGGCGGCACCAGGGCTACGTTGTAGAGGTCCAGGTCCTTGGTTTTGAGAGCGGCCGGCCAGGCGGCGGCATAGCGCAGACGGCGGCCACCTTTCGGCTCCGGCCGCGTCTCGATCCTGCCGCCGAGCTCCTGATAGATCAGTTTGACCGGGCCGTGCTGCGCCTCGGGTCCATTCGCCACCAGGCCCAGGATGAGCAACTGCTTCTCGTAGGCGCTCAAGGCTGCCCAGGTCTCCCGCACCTTGACGGCGGACGGCGCCCAGGCGCGGACGCCGGGCCGTTTCACCACCAACTCCACCGTCTCGCGCGCCGCCTGGTGCTCCCCCTGCACATAGAAACCCGCTTCGTAATAGGCTGCAGTGGCGGTGGCGACACGCTGCTCCACCACCCGCGGATCGGCGCCCGAGGCATAGAGGCCCCCGGCGGTCTGGGCGATGTTGCGGATCGGTCCGTCGGGATCGACGCCGCCGGCGAAAGCGCCTTCGCCGGAGCTGGGCGGAGCGGTCGGATTGATGAAAACGGTCATCGCTCCCGAATCAGCCAGCGCCTGGAGCGGCGCGACGAAACGCGTCTGCAGAGCGCCGAATCGCCGCGCATCCATCAGGACGGAGTTTCCGCTCCCCAGCTTCACACCGAAATCCCCATTGAAATAGAGCTCCGGATCGATCCCCTGCCAGAAGACGACAAAGAGCTTCGGGCCGCGCAGATGCCGCAACTCCTCCGCAGTAAGACCCAGAGAGTCGGCGAGTTGGCGGACGGTTCCCTCGTACTCGCTCCGGCTGGTGGCCCTCATCATGTCGATATGGTTCATGACCTGACTCTTCGGCTTGCCGTCGCGATCGTTGCCGCCGGGGTCCCCCATCATGTCGACCGGGGCCTCGGTGGACAGGCGTTTGCCTTCGGGGATCAGCTTGCCGAGCTCGGCGCGGAACCGCGCCTTGCCGCGCCGGTCCGCGCTGACGAGCCCGAGCTTCTTTTCGAGCCCCCTCGCGGTGGTGTGGGTCAGCAAGGAGAAGCGGTCCCCCTCGGGAACCTCACCGGCCAGCTTGTCCGCCACCAGGAGAGAGTTGCGGAAGCCGGCCGCCGAGGTGAAGGCGGAATCGATCAAAAAGATCACACTGCGCGACGCCGGCCGCAGACCGTTCGAGCCCGACCGTTCCGCGCCGCCCGGTGCCGCGGGGCCGTCAAAGGTGTCGACGAACACCGGCTTGCCGCCGATCCGCAGCTCCACCTCGTTCGATTTGAGATCCCACACCGGCTTTCCCGCCGCGTCGACGGCGTAGAAGGGGACGATCTTGATCTCCACGTCGACCGTCTCGCCGTTCGGCTTGGACACCGCCGGGCCTGGGGCCGCAAAAACTGAAGCAGCAAGGCTGAGGACGATCAAGACCAGCACAAGAACCGGACAACACGCCAACCGCTTCGGCATCGCAACACCCCCGTGAACCTTTTCCATCCTGTAAAGCAAAGGTCATTCCAGGGTGGTTCTCCAGGGGCCTGGAGACTCCGAAGGGGTGAAGCGTCTTGTCTGGAGAGCGGTGGTGTCCAGGGCGCTGGACGGCGGACGGCGCCGATCTCGACACCTCTATGTGTGCTTTGGCTTGACGGCGTGCCAGCAAGAAGCAGCCGCTACAGCTTCCCCGTCCCGGTCTCGCTGGCGCGTTCCGCCCTCGCCTGCCTGAACCGCCGCACGATCTCCCCTGCCGGCTCGATCACGTGGATGCCCGCCACGCTTTTGCCGGCTTGCAGGTAGTCCTTGTAGGAGAAGGAGCCCGTCACCGAGCGCTTGAGCTTCCAGACGGATTGGAGGGAGTAGATCATCCGCATCCAGTGCTTGGTTTTCCGGCCGCGGAGCATGAAACGGCCGATCGGACCGGCCTTGGTGCCCATTTTCTCGATGTGGGGAGTGCGGATGACCGAGACCGGCACGCCGGTGAGGCGTTCGGTGAGGACGATGTCTTTCTCTTCAGCGGCAAGGATGGCCTGCTTGTACTCCTCCGGCGCGGTGCACTCGGCGGTGGCGATGAAGCGGGTGCCCATCTGCACGGCGGCGTAGCCGAGATCGAGGGCGCGGACGAAGTCGTTTTCATCGCCGATGCCGCCGGCGCAGACGAGGGGGACTCCGAGGTCGGACATCTCGGCGAGCAGAGCCTCGGCGCTCTTCGGCCCGGCGTGGCCTCCGGCGCGGTTGTTGACGCCGATGAGGCCGTCCACTCCCTCGTCCAGGCCCTTCAAGGCCCACTTCCGTTCAGTGACGTCGTGATAGACGAAGCCGCCGACGGCGTGCGCCTTCTCCACCACCCAGCGCGGGTTGCCCAGGGAGGTAACGAAGAAGCGGATGCCGCCTTCGATCGCCTGGTCGACGTAGCGCTGCATCCGTTCCTGGTAGACCTTGGAGGAGCGCTCGACGATGACGTTCATCCCCACCGGTTTCGCGGTGAGGCGGCGGATGAGGTCGAGACCGGCGCGGAATTCGTGGCGGTGGACGTAGACGAGCGAGAGCGGCTGGATGATGCCGATGCCTCCGGCCTCGGAGACGGCGGCCACCAGCTCCGGGTTGCTGCATGGGTACATGGCACCGCAGATCAGCGGCACCTCGATGCCGAGCTGGCGGGTGACAGCGGTTTCGAGGAGGGGCATGAGGGCTCATCTTACTGCATGGCCGCAGGATTTTCCTCTCTGCGTGGTTTCACCTATCGAGCGCGCGCTGGAGCTTCGACGCAGTTCTACGAGAGGAGTGTCTGCGATGACGAATAAAAAGCTTTTCCAGGCCTGGAGGCTGCTGCTCGCCGCCGGCCTGCTCTTGATCGGTCCCGCCGGGATCTTCTCAGGGATAGCGCCGGCCGAGGCCCAGACTCCGCCCACCAACAAACCCAACATCCTCTTCTTCCTGACCGACGACCAGGACCTGATGCTGAGCTCCCTCGACTACATGCCGCACCTGAAAGCTCTGATCGCCGATCATGGGGCGACCTTCTCGCACTACTTCGTCCCCCTCTCGCTCTGCTGCCCCTCGCGAAGCACCCTGCTGACCGGTGAATACACCCACAACCACGAGGTGTTCACCAACGGCACGCCGGACGGCGGCTTCGAGAAAGCCTACGCTTCGGGCCTGGAGAGCTCGACGATCGCCACGATGCTGCAAGGCGACAACTACCGTACGGTGCTCCTGGGCAAATATCTGAACGGTTATCCGGACACCGCCAGCCCGACCTACATTCCCCCGGGATGGACCGAATGGTATGTGCCGGCCGCGGGACATCCCTACGGCAATTTCAACTACACTCTCAACGAGAACGGCACCCTGGTGCAATACGGCTCGGCGCCGGAGGACTACCTGACGGACGTCATCGCCGGCAAGGCGAGAGATTTCATCGAGCGCGCGGCGGCGGCCAAGGCCCCCTTCTTCATGTACCTGGCCACCTATGCGCCGCACCAGCCGGCCACTCCCGCGCCGCGGCACGCGAATCTCTTTCCGGGGATCAAGGCGCCGCGAACCCCTTCGTTCAATGAGCGGGACGTCAGCGACAAGCCGTTGTTCATCAGGAACCTGCCGCTGCTCACTCCCAAGAACATCGCGAGCATCGACGCTCTCTATCGCAAGCGCCTGCAATCTCTCCAGGCGGTGGACGAGGCGATCGCCAGCCTGGTGAAAACGCTCAGCGACACCGGCCAACTGGCCAACACCTACTTCGTCTTCACCTCCGACAACGGCTATCACATGGGACAGCACCGGCAGCACCCCGGCAAGTACACGGCCTATGAGGAAGACATCCGCCTGCCGCTCTTCGTGCGCGGCCCGAACGTCCGGCCAGGTCTCAGAATCGACGCCTATGCCGACGAGGTGGATTTGGCGGCGACGTTCCTCAGCATGGCCGGTCTCCCCATTCCGCCGTCCGCGGACGGCCGCTCGCTCCTTCCCTGGTGGAGCGCGTCGCCGCCGGCCGCGAGCTGGCGCAAGATGGTCTTCGTGGAGCAGTATCCCTTCGACCGGCATACTCCTCCACCGGCGAGCAACGGCACGCTGGAGCCGCTCGATCCCGCCGATCTGCTGACCACGGACCCGGCCCCGTTCTACCAGGGGCTGCGGACCCACACGTACAAATACATTGAGTACGGAACGGGAGAGAAAGAGTTTTACGACCTGGTCCGCGATCCCAGCGAGCTCCACAACCAGGCGAGCCGCCTCGATCCGGCCTTCGAGGCCCAGCTCTCCGCCGCCGTGAAGGCGTTCGCGAGCTGCGCCGGCGACACCTGCCGGAGCGCCGAGCAGATCCCGCTGCCGCCGGCGCCCATCTACAAGCCGTGAGCTGAGCAGCGAAACGGGACGGGGAGGCGGCCTACGCCTCCCTGTCAGCGGGGCGTCCTCCCTGAAATTCAGGAGATGGATTGTAGCGGCGGCGGGCTCTCGTGTAGCCTCCATCGTCATGATCCCGATGAAACGGCTTCTCCTCGCCTTCGCCTGCCTGGCCCTCGCCGCCGCCGCTCCCGCTACGACCGGGAAAACCGAGGAGGTCTGCGTCCTCAAGACCAATCTCGGGACCATGGTCTTCCGCTTCTACGACCAGGAAGCGCCCTTGACCGCCGCCCACATCAAGAAGCTCGTGCGCGACGGCTTCTACGACGGCAAGCGCTTCTACCGCGTCGTCAAGGGGCACGTCATCCAGACCGGCGACGGCGAAGGCAGCGGCCCCACGGTCAAGGCCGAGATCAACAGCCATCTCCACCTCGAGGGGGCGATGGGCCTCGCGCACGGGGAGAGCCCGGACAGCGGCAACAGCGAGATCTACATCTGCCTCGCGCCGCGGCCCCATCTCGACGGCAAGTACGTCGTCTTCGCGCAGATCGTGGAGGGGCAGGACGTCCTGGAGAAGATCGGCGACGTCCCAGTGGACGAGCACTACGTGGAGAACCACGTCGCCTTCCACTCGCCGAAGCAGCCGGTGATCATCGAGAAGGCGACGATCGAGACGCGGAGCCTCAACCCCTGACCCCCGAGAAGGGGAATTTTTCACCGCCTTCCTGCTCTTCCCCTTGGAGGACAGGGTTCGAGACGAAACTCCAGACAACCCTCACGACCCTCACGAGATGACATGAAGAAACTACTGCCGCTCCTCCTCGTCGCTTTCCTCCCCCTGGCCGCCTCCTCGTGCGCCACGGAGCATGTTCGAGCCACCAACGCGCCGGCCACCCTCGCCGTGTTCACCCCGGCGGAGGTCCCGTCGCCCGCGGTGCCGACCGATCCCAACGCGATCCTGCCGGTCGATCCGGAGATCACCACGGGCAAGCTCGCGAACGGCCTGCGCTACTACATCCGCCGGAACGGCGTTCCCCAGGACCGGGCGGAGATCTGGCTCGCGGTCAACGCCGGCTCGGTGCTCGAAGACGAGGACCAGCGCGGTCTCGCCCACTTCATCGAGCACATGGCGTTCAACGGCACCGAGCACTTCGCCAAGATGGAGCTGGTGAAGTACCTGGAGTCGATCGGCATGCGCTTCGGGGCGGACATCAACGCCTCCACCGGCTTCGACGAGACGGTCTACACGCTGACCGTTCCGACGGACAACCCGGAATACGTGAAAAAGGCGTTCGACATCATGGAGGACTGGGCGGACGGCATCACCTTCGATCCCAAGGAGGTGGACGCCGAGCGCGGGGTGATCATGGAGGAACGGCGGCTCGGCCTCGGCGCGCAGGCGCGGATGCAGGAGAAGCAGTTCCCCGTTCTGTTCCAGGGCTCGCGCTACGCCGAACGGTCGCCGATCGGCAAGCGGGAGATCCTGGAGACGGCGACCCCGGAGACCCTCAGGCGCTTCTACCACGACTGGTACCGCCCCGACCTGATGGCCGTGGTGGTGGTCGGCGAGATCAGCCCGCAGCAGATCGAGGCGCTGGTGCGCCAGCACTTCAGCCATCTCACCAATCCGCCGACGGAGCGGAAGCGGGAGATCTACCCCGTTCCGGGCCACCAGGAGACGCTGGTCTCCGTCGCCACCGATCCCGAGGCTACCGAGACCACGGTGGGCATCTACGCCAAGCGCCAGGTGCGCCCGCA
This sequence comes from Thermoanaerobaculia bacterium, assembly GCA_036264355.1. Lineage (GTDB taxonomy): Bacteria > Acidobacteriota > Thermoanaerobaculia > Multivoradales > UBA5704 > UBA5704. The sequence goes on along the minus strand of DATARD010000044.1, from coordinate 8,481 downwards.
GGACCACGTCGCCGACTACCGGCGGAGCATCGTCGAGGGGCTCTACCACAACATGCTGAACGCCCGGCTCGACGAGCTGGCCCGCCGGCCCGATCCGCCGTTCCTCTTCGGCGCCTCCACCTCGGGCGGCTTCGTGCGCTCCGCGGAGATGACCTATGAGGCGGTGGGCGTCACCGACGGCGGCATCGAGAAGGGGCTCACCGCTCTCCTGACCGAGGTCGAGCGGGTGCACCGCCACGGGTTCACCCCCACCGAGCTCGAACGGGCGAAGAAGGACTGGCTGCTCAACTATGAGAAGGGGGCCCGCGAGCGCCGCGTGACGCAATCGGGGACCTATGCCGCGGAGTTCGTGCGCGCCTTCACCGAGGGGGAGCCGGTGCCGGGTATCCGCGCCGAGCTCGAGCTGACCCGCCGCTTCCTGCCCACCGTCGGTCTCGACGAGGTCAACGCTCTGGCGGCCGACTGGCTGGCCGACAGCAACCGGGTGATCCTGGTCAACGCGCCGGCCAAGCCGCAGACGCCGCCGCCGAGCAAGGAGGCCATCCTCGCCGTCTTCCAGTCCGTGCAGGCGAGCAACATCCCGGCGTATGAAGACCGCGTGGCGAGCGGGCCGCTGGTTCCGGCGGCGCCGACGCCCGGGACGATCGTCGCCGAGAGCAAGGTCGAGGACCTCGGGGTGACCGAGTGGACGCTCTCGAACGGCGTGCACGTGGTGATGAAGCCCACCACCGGCCAGCGCGACGAGCTGCTGATCAACGGCTTCGGTCCGGGCGGCCACTCGCTGGCCTCGGACCAGGACTTCCCCTCGGCGCTCTTCGCCGCGCCGCTGCTGCACGAGGGAGGTTTGGGCTCCTACGACCGCATCACCCTCGACAAGACGCTGGCGGGGACCGAGGTCAACGTCGCGCCGTTCATCCACCAGCTCGAGCAGGGAGTCGAGGGCACCGCCGCGACCAAGGAGTCGGAACGCCTCTTCCAGCTCGTCTACCTGACCTTCACCGCGCCGCGCAAGGACCCCGACGCCTTCCGCTCGGTGAAGAGCCATCTCAAGGCCTCGGTCGCCAACCGGCTGGCGCAGCCGGAGCAGGCGTTCGAGGACAAGATGATGGAGGCGATGACGCAGAGCAATCCGCGCTTCAAGCCGGTGACGCCGGACTGGGTCGACCGCGTGGACCTCGACACCGCCTATCAGTTCTACCGCGACCGTTTCGCCGACGCCGGAGACTTCACCTTCGTGCTGGTGGGCAACTTCACTCCGCAGTCGATCAAGCCGCTGGTCCTCACCTGGCTGGGCGGTCTGCCGGCGCGGCCCCAGCACGAAACCTGGCGGGACCTGGGCGTCCGGCCGCCGGACGGCATCGTGAAGGTGGAGGTGAAGCGCGGGCTGGAGCCGAAGAGCGAGGTGCGCATCGTCTTCTCGGGCAGCGCCGACTTCAGCCGCGAGAGCCGGCACGATCTGTCAGCTCTCGCCGACGTGCTGGAGACCCGCCTGCGCGAGGTGCTGCGCGAGGACATGGGAGCCGTCTATGGCGTCTCGGTGGTCTCCGATCTCGACAAGCGCCCGCGCCCGAGCTACCGCACGAGCATCGTCTTCGGTTGCGCTCCGGAAAAGGTGGACGCCCTCATTGCGGCCACCTTCGCCGAAATCGAAACGATCCAGAAGAACGGCGTGCCCGACGTGTACATCACCCAGGTCAAGGAGCAGGAGCGCCGCGAGCGGGAGCTGGACCTCACCGACAACAACTTCTGGCTCAACGCGCTGGAGCTCTACCTCACCGAGGGGCTCGACCTCAAGGACATCAACCACTACGACAAGCTGATCGCCCGCGTCAGCTCGGACAACGTCCGCGACACCGCGCGGAAGTACCTGAACACGCAGCGCTACGTGCTGGGCGTGCTGCTGCCGGAGAAGGGGACGGACAACGCAGTCGGCGGGAAGTAGCCGCGGGAAGTTAGCTCTACTTTGTCAGATCTGCCCCGGAGGGGCTTCAGCGCCTAGCCCAGGGATTTATCCCTGGGTTGCGAGGCGTCTTCGCTCCCTTCTTCCCAGGGTTAAAACCCTGGGCTATATGCAACGGCCCCTCCGGGGCCAAAAGAATCTCCTGACAAAGTAGAGGTAGCCACGGCTACGTCTTGGCCTTCACTTCTTTCGCGGTCCCCTTGGTCACCGCCTGACTGACCAGGGCGTTGAGCTGCGTCTGCGCTTCGCGGATCGCCTGGTCCAGCTTGCGGGTCACGTCTTCCTGCTGGTGGATCAGGGCCTCCTGCTGCTGTTGCACTCCGTCGCGCTGGACCGCGAGTTGGGCTTGCGGCTCTTCGAGGCTCCCCTGCTCCTCCTCCAGCCCCTGGATTTCCGCTTCGATCGCCTCCGTGCTCTCCCCCTGCTCCTGAAGGCGCACCTGCTCGGTGGCGAGCTGGGACATCCGCAGACCGAACTCCGCTTGCTGCTCGCCCTGCGCGTCCTGCTGGGCGATGATGTCAGCCATCTCGTTCGCGAGCTGTTTCTGCATGCCGGCGAGCACGGCTTGCTGCTGCCCGAGCTTCATCTGCGGCGCGAAGAGCGCCTGGAGCTGCTTCAACAGGGCAGGGTCACGCAGGACATACTCCTTGCCGCCGCGCTGGAACCAGAAGAGTTGCTCCTGCGGACCGGCGCGGAGCGCTTTGCCGCGCTCGTAATCGCGGGCCGTGCCGTTGACCAGGGTGACGTCGTTCTCCAGGAACAGCACATAGGCGCCGCCGCCCTCCAGGTTCGGCCAATTGGGAGGCGGAGGCGCCTGCGGCGTCGGAGCTTCCATCTGCTGGGCGCAGAGGGGCATGGCGGCGAGAAGCAGCACGAGCACGGCCCGCCGGGCGGCACGGAGGGGTGAATCAGACTTCCAGGACATGCGGTCTCCTTCTTCCTCGCCCCTCCATTGAAGCACAAAGGGCGGCGTCCCGGAGAGCCTCGGGGCCGCCGCGGGCCAGCCCGCCCTCCTGTGTTATGATTTTTTCTGCTCATTGACAACCGAAGGACCAGCCCGGAATGGGTATGCAAGAACCGAGCACAGGAAAAAAGCATGCCAGGCCCAAAATGCAGAATCGGAACAGGGGTAACAGCCGGGCATGTAAGTGAAGAGAAGAAAGGCGGTTGGCGTCACGATGAGACGCTTGGAGGGACTCGCTCGGAGGCGTTTTCCACAGCCTCCGAAGGGGGTAACAGCCGGAGGGGTCGCAAATGGCTCTCCCGGCTTGGGTTGCAGAGACGACCAGAGTAGGAAATGACCGGATCAGGACGGCGGGATTGCGACTTCTGGGTCCATGAGATCAATCAGATCCGATACTGGGACCGTAGGAAATGACCGGATCAGGACGGCGGGATTGCGACTCTTCGTGACGTAGTTGTCGCTCTTGCCGCGGAGCATCGTCGGCAATGACCGGATCAGGACGGGGCCCGTTGTGGAGCTTCAACGGCCCGTTGTGGAGGTTCAACGGCCTGTTGTGGAGGTTCAACGGCCCGTTGTCGAGGTTCAACGGCCCCGTTGTGAAGGTTCAACGGCCCATCTCGGCTCCGACCGGCTGGATCTCGCCGTTCTCCAGGGCGCGCAGGAGGAGGGGCTGGATCTCTGGCGGCACCTCACCGATCTCGTCGAGGAAGAGGGTGCCACCATGGGCGAGGCGAAAGCCGACAAGGAGACGCTGGCCCAGCCAGCGACCTCATAACCGACCGAGCCTTCCCTGGAACCCATGGGCGTGGCTTCGGCCACGCCCTTTTTTGCCTCGACCAGACCCCTGCCTCTCTGCCGGAAGGCTTTCCTCCTCGACAGGAAGGCTTTCCGCGGCGACCGGAAGGCTTTCCGGTTCAGCCGGAAGGCTTTCCGGTTCAGCCGGAAGGCTTTCTTCCTCAAGCGGAAGGCTTTCCTCCTCAGCCGGAAGGCTTTCCGGCTCGACGGAAGGCTTTCTTCTTCAAGCGGACGGCTTTCCTCTTCGACCGGAAGGCTTTCCGGTTCAGCCGAATGCAGCGGGCCCCTACTTCACTTCCTGCGCCAGCCCGCTCGCGATCGCCTGATCAGCGAGCACCTGGAGCCGCGTCTCGGCTTCCCGGCCAGCTTCTTTCTGTTGCCGGCCCAGCTCTTCCTGCTGCCGGCCAAGAGCTTCCTGCTGGCGGCCGAGCTCCTTCCGGGGCTTCGCGATCTCCTCCTGCTCCCTCTCCAGCTCCTGCATCTGGGCCTCGAGATCGGCGGAATTTTCTCCCTGGCCGGCGAGGAGGGCCTGCTCGGCGGCGACCTTGGCGATCTTCGCGCCGACTTCGGCCTGTTTCTTCCCCTGCTCCGCCTGCTTCGCGCCGAGAGCGGCCTGCTGGCTGCCGAGCTTCGCCTGCTGCTCGCCGAGCTTCTGCTGCGGCTCGAACAGCGCCTTGATCTGTTGCAGGGTGGCGGCGTCGCGGAGGACGTACTCCTTGCCGTCGCGCTGGAACCAGAAGAGCTGCTCGTGCGGGCCGGCGCGTAGCGCTTTGGCCCGTGCAGACTCACCGGGCGTACCGTTGCCCCGGGTGACGCCGTTCTCCAGGACGAGGACATAGGCGCCACCGGCGGGAGGCGCCGCAGCCGGCGGCTGTGCCTGGAGAGATACGGCGGCGAGCAATGCGGCGAGCAGCGCCCACCGGAAGGGGCAAGGGTGTGATTCGAGGTTCCGGGGCATGCGGGTCTCCTTCTGCCAGCCCCTCCATTCAAACACAAGGAGTGGCGCCCCGGGGAAACCCGGAGGCGCCGCTCTCTGGAACGTGCTCGGGTTTTACTTCACTTCTTGCGCCAAGCCGCTGGCGATGGCCTTGTCGGAGAGGACCTTGAGCTGCTTCTCGGCTTCCCGGGACGCTTCTTCCTGTTTCCGGCCCAGCTCTTCCTGCTGCCGGCCGAGAGCCTCCTGCTGGCGGCCGAGCGCTTCCTGCTGGCGGCCCAGATCCTCCTGCGGCGCCTCGTGCTTTTTCATCTGCTGCTCCAGCTCATGCATCTGCGCCTCGACGGCGTCGGTGCTCTTCCCTTCCGCCTCCAGACGTCCGAGCTCCGCGCCGAGCGCGCCCATCTTGGCGCCGAGCGCGCCCTGCTTGGCGCCGTGCTCCGCCTGCTTCGAGCCGAGCGCGGCCTGCTGGCTGCCGAGCTTCGCCTGCTGCTCGCCCAGCGCGCCCTGCTGCTCACCGAGCTTCTGCTGCGGCTCGAACAGCGCCTTGACCTGCTTCAGGGTGGCGGCGTCGCGGATGACGTACTCCTTGCCGCCGTGCTCGAACCAGAACAGCTCCTCGTTGTCGTTCTTCCGCAGCCTCTTGACCTTGGCGATGTCGGAGGTCGAGCCGTTCATGATGGTGTTCTTGCCGGCGAGGAGCAGGATGTAGGAATCGCCGTCACTGACATGGTAGTGATAGCCGTGCCCACCCCGGGGCGGTACCGGAGGAACGGGAGGGACCGGCGGCACGGGAGGGACCGGAGCCACGTGACGGCCGTTCTCCTGGGCGACGCGGACCGGCGGTATTGGAGCGATGGGAGCGACTGGAGCGACGGGAGCGACGGGAGCGGCCGGAGGGGGAGGGGGCGGAGGCGGAACCTCCGCGTTCATGGTCATTGGGGCCGGCGGCGCCGGAGGAGCCGGCGGGGCTTCCTGCGCGGTGATCGTGAAAGGAACCAGGACCACCGCGGCGACCAGGGCGGCCAGGCCCCACCAGCCAGGGTGAAGCCGTTTCTTGGAGGAAGCGTTCTGGAGCATCTGCAATCTCCTTTTCAGGATCTGGAAAGAAGGCGCCGCGCCGGCGGCGGCGAGGCGGCCAAGCTGGGGCGTCACACCCAGGCGAACAAGGAGGCGTCCGTACGTCTCGGGCGCCGGATCGAGCACACGCAGGACATCCGCATCACAGGCGGCCTCGCGCGCCAGGGCATACTCCCGGGCGGCGAGGAACGCCAGAGGGTGGAAGAAGAAGAGCCGTTGCGCCAGGGCCGGCACCCAGCCGAGCCAGAGGTCGCCGCGGCGCACATGGAGCAGCTCGTGGCACAGGGTCATCGCCATTTCCGGCCGCGACAGGCGGGATGGCGCCGATTCCGGAAGCAGGATGACGGGATGAACCAGGCCGGTCACCTGCGGCGTTTTGACGTCCGCGGAAAGCCGGACGGTGGTCCGGCGCGTCGCGCCCGTGCGCTCCCGGAGGTCGCTGAAGAGATCGGCAAGCCACGGCTCGTCGATGGGCTGGGCCCGATGGACCAGCCGGCGGGCCTGGCGTTGCTGCCATGCGGTGAGGCCGAGAAGGAACAGGACGCCGAGGCCCCAGATGGCGAGGAGAAGGGACCTCACCCGCGTCCCCTCTCCCATCGCCCCCCCTGCCACCGGGAGAGGGGCGCCACCGCCCGAAGAAGAAAGAACCGACGGGGCTTGTCCTTCTCCCCCTCTCCCGGCGGATGAGGGGGCGATGGGAGAGGGGGTAGGGGGTGAGGTCACCGCCGCCGCCGGCTCGGCCGGCAGCCAGGCCAGGCGCACCGGCTCGGCCCAAACGAGGCCGACGACGAGCTTCGCGCAGGCCAGCCACCAGAGGCCACAGCGCAGGGAAGCCGGCAGCCGGGGGACCAGCCGGCAGACGAGCCAGACAGCGGCGATCAGCACCGCTCCCTGGAGAGAGGCCCGGAGCAGCGGGCCGGCGATCGAGGATGACATCGCGTCCATGATCACTCCTCCTGCCGCCTGGACTTGAGCCGCGCCACCAGCTCTTCGAGCTCGGCGAGCTCTGCGTCTGAGACCACCGAGACTTCCGCGGTCTCGGTGAGATAGGCCACGAACGGCGACACCGATCCGGCCAGCGTCTTTTCGACGAAGCTCTGCACCGCGCCGCGCATCACCTCGCCCGAAGGCATGAGCGACGAGTACTGGTAGACGCCGTCGGCCTGCTCCCGGTTGAGATGCCCCTTCTGCCGCAGCCGTTCCATCATCGTCAACACCGTCGAGCGCGCCAGCCCCCGCGGCGTCCCGAATCCCTCGGCCACCCGGCCGACCGAGACCGGTCCCTCCTCAGCCACGTACCGGAGGAGCGCCAGCTCCTGATCCCCAATCGATTTCATGTTCTTGTTCATCCTCTCGTTGCTGACTACATCTGTCGCCATGGTACTCGTGCCTACAACTGTCGTCAAGTCCCAGATACGCGGGACGGGCGAGAAAGGTTGCAGGCTGGAGGAGAGGGACTACTCGACGCAGGCGGAGGTGAAGCTGAAGGCGTAGAGACGGGTCCCTGCGGACTCGAAGCGCAGGGTGAGGCGCCGGTGGCGGAAGGCTCCCCCACCGATCAGGCGGACCATCCGGCCACGCTCCCAGACGGCGACGGTGCGGCCGTTGCTTTCGCTCAGGTCGGCGCCACGCTCCGCTTCAGGAACCGGCGCGCCGTCCACCTCCAGCTCCAGCGTGCCGCCGGGCTCCAGGACGGCGTTCACCCCGGCGGCGTCGCAGACCAGCTCGATCTCCGCTCCCGGCTCGCGGGACTCCAGGTACTCGGCCTCGTGAAGCCACCGGCCGCGGGCGGTGAACATTCCGGGCGGCGCCGGCCCTTCCGCGCGGACCTGGTGATCGACCACCTCGCCCGGCCGGTAGCCTTCGGGCGCCAGCAGCTTGCCGCGGTGGAAGCCAGCGTGGATCTCGCGCGTGGCCGGATAGCAGACCGCGCCGGGCCGGTCCTCACCGCGGACGGGCGCGAGGAGCGGCGGCATGGGCGCCGTGTCCCCTGCCTCGCGGAGCAGGCGCTGGATCCAGTCTTCCGTGTCGCCGTAGGCCCCTTCGCCGAAGTGCTCGTAGCGCATGTAGCCGCGGGCGTCGATGAGATAGCGCGACGGCCAGTAGTGATTGGCGAAGAGCTGCCAGGTGGCTTTGTCGCGATCGAGAAGGACGGGATAGGGAATCCCCTCGGCGGCCACCGCGGCCGCCACGACGCCGGGGTCCGCGGTGAAATCGAACTCCGGCGTATGCACACCCACCACGAGCAGGCCGCGGCCGGCGTAGCGCTCGTGCCAGGCTTTGAGATAGGGCAGCGTGCGCACGCAGTTGACGCAGGTCGACTCCCAGAATTCGACCAGGATCACGGCGCCGCGGCTGAAGGCGATGGAGACGGCCGGCCCCTGGATCCATCGACCCGGGGCCAGCTCAGGAGCGTGCAGGGGAACGGTGATCGGCGGCACGGCTCACCTCGGAGCGAGGCTCACCGCACCGCGACGGTCATCGTGTACGTGTTCCGCACGCCGGTGCGCAGAAAAGCCTGCCAGCGGTAGAACGCCGCGTCCGTCCCCGAATTGGTGATGGTCACCGTCTGCGTGTTGCCGGGGCCGTTCGCCACCGTCAACGGAGCGCTGTTGCAGTCGCCATAGAGGCGGAGGCCGATGTTGCCCCAATCGCGCGTGTAGGTGACGGTGATGGTGAGCGTCCTGCCGGGCGGGATGTTGAGACGGTACCAGTCCGGATCGACGCTCTTGACGATCAGGTTCTTGT
>DATARD010000275.1:0-27552 GCA_036264355.1 Thermoanaerobaculia bacterium | reverse complement strand
GGCCCGCGGCCTGCGCGAGCTGATCGCCGGCGGCTCTCTCGGCCGGGTGTTCTTTCTCGACGCCGTCTTCCACAACGCCTTCGGTCCGGACAAGCCGTGGTGCTTCGACCCGGCGCTCTCCGGCGGCGGTGCGCTGATCGACCAGGGGGTGCCGCTGATCGACCTGGCGTTCTGGCTGCTGGGGGACCCGGAAGTGCTCGCGATCGATGGGAGCACGTTTCGGGCGGGCCTGGACCAGGACGCGGCGGTGGAGGACTTCGCCGCGGCGCGCATCGAGGTGGCCGGCGGCGCGGTGATCAACCTCGCGGCGAGCTGGCACGCCCATGCCGGACAGGACTGCATCATCCGTTCCCAGGTCTTCGGCACCGCGGGTGGGGCCGATTTCCACAACGTCGCGGGCAGCTTCTACGACTTCGAGCTGGCCCGCTTCGACGGCTGCGGCACGACGATCGAGACGCGCGAATCGCGCGGCTGGATCAATCGCGCCGTCCTCCACTGGGTCGAGCGCCTCGGCGTGGACCCGGGCTTCGATCCGGCGGTGGAGCGCAGCGTGGCGGTCGGCGCGGTGGTCGACGCCGTGTATCGGTCCTAGCTTTCAGGCTCCGTCGCGGACGTACAGGTATTCCTGGATGCCGTGCCGCAGCAGGAACGAGCGGTCGACCTGGAAGCCGCGCAGGATGTCGTTGAGCTCGCCCGAAGCGAAGCGCGGGCCGGGCCGCTCCACCTGGGTCCGTTTTTCGTAGATCAACTGATCCGTGTCCTCGCCATGGAAGCGGAAGCGGATGGGCTGGGCCGGGATCGTCTTGTGGATCGAGATCAGGGCGAAGATCAGGGAGCCCGGCCGGCAGAAGCGGCGCAGCCGGTCGGCGAGGTGGACGAGCTCCCGGTGGTCGAGATAGTTGAAGAGGTCCCAGGCGAGGACGATGTCGAACAGCGTCCCCTCGGGCGGCGCCAGGAACTGGGCGAAGAAGTCGGCGCTCAGCCGTCCTTCCCCGGTCGGCACCGCCGCTTTCGAGGCGAAGAGATCCTCGATGAACAGCTTGCACCCGAACTCGGAGAGGCGCTCGACGTTGCTGCCGATCGCCGGTCCGAGGTCGAGGACGTTCAGCTTGTGGCCGCGGGACAGGGTGGTGAGGACAGCCGGCAGAGCCAGGGAGCGGAAGACCTCCGGACCGCTCTCGGCGGTCTGGGTCGCCACGCCTCGGGAGGCCGGCTCGCGACGGGAAAACCAGCTCATCCGGCCTGGGCCGGCCGGCTCGCGCCCACCGGGCTCTCGCCCGCGCTGCCGGCGTCTGCGGCGCCGATCCGGCTCGGTGCCGATGCCTGTGCTGTCTGCGCGGCCTGAGGTCCCGGCGCCTGATGCCCGGTGCCCGTGCCGTGGCGTTCCTTGGGCTCCATGTCGATCGTTCCCTTGAACCGGGAGCCGTCTTCCAGGACGACCCGGGGGGCGCTGATGTTGCCGCGGATCGCTCCGGCTTGCCGGAGGACCGCCTGCTCCTGGGCGAAGACGTTGCCGTCCACCTCGCCTTCGATCGTCACCACCCGCCCGAAGACGTCCGCCTTGACCTTGCCGTTGTGTCCGATCGTCACGTTGTTCTGCTTGAGGTCGACCCGCCCCTCGACGCGGCCTTCGATCACCAGGTCCTCGTCGCCGGTGAGGTCGCCCTTGATGAAAATGGACGGACCGATGGTGGCCCGGTCGCCGGACCGCCGCGGCGGCTCGGGAGCGCTGGTGGACGATGCGGAGGGAGAAGGTGTGGGACGCGGTGCGGCGGGGGCCGGCTCCGCAGGGTGGCCGGGGAGGTCGTCACTTCTTTTCCATGCCATGAAACATCTCCTTGGTCAGTAGGAGCAGGGTATGGGCGCCGCGGGCGGAAGTCAAGGATAAAATAGCTGGACGGCTATTTGAATTGGACTGAATTGGAAATGTTTTCCGTGGCGCCGGCCCGGCCGGCGGACCAACGCCACGGTGACAGGGGGGAGGAGATCGATCAACCGACGAGCTTGGCGTTCAGGCTGATCTCGACGCCGGCGAGGGCCTGGGAGACGGGGCATCCTTCCTTGGCCTTCTTGGCGTGCTCCTGGAACGTGGCCTCGTCGATGCCCGGCACCTTGGACTCGTTGTCGAGCTCGATGCGGGTGATCTTGAAGCCTTCGCCGACTTTCTCCAGATGGACCTTGGCGCTGGTGGCGACGCGCTCCGGGTTGTGTCCCGAGCGGCCGAGCCCGGCGGTCAGGGCCATCGAAAAGCAACCGGCATGCGCGGCGCCGATCAGCTCCTCGGGGTTGGTCCCCTTGGCTTCCTCGAAGCGCGAGCCGAAGGAGTACGGCCCTTCGAACGCGCCGCTCCCCAGCGCGACCTTGCCGTGACCTTCTTTCAGATTTCCTTCCCACACGGCGTTGGCTTTGCGGACAGGCATGGTGTGATCCTCCTCGGAGATTGGTTATCGGGTCTTTGGTTTGGCAGCGCGGAAGACGAGCCGGGTGTCCGGTGGCAGCTTGCGGATACGGGTGATTTCGACCGGCGTCTCCGCCTGCCAGTCCACGGTGAGCTCGAAATCGACGACGTCGGCGGGGTGGAGGTCCGCCAGGGAGACCCCCTTGGCGACGGGGAACGGCATGCTCATCGGATCCATCCCCACCGTCTTCCCTTCGCGGTCGACGAAATCGTCGATCGCTTCGTGCGAGAGATAGAGGCCGCTGCCCGGCTGCGCCGGATCGGGGAGCTGGACCACCTGGCCGCGAGTGGTGTACGTGCGCCCCGGGTGAGCGCTGTGCGGCGCCTTGCAGGCGGTCAGCAGAGTGAGAAGCCCCAGCAGGGCAACGGCCGTCTTCATCGCGCGGATCGTAGCACGCTGCCTCGGATTGGCTCCGCTTGGCTCCGGAATCGCATAGAGTCCTGTCTGGAGAGGAGGAGCGGCCATGAGCGATGTGATCGTCGCCGGAGACATCGGCGGCACCAAGACCAACATCGGCCTGTTCGAAGTCGCCGCCGGCCAGCCGCGGCTGCTGCGTTCGGCGAGCTTCCACAGCGCGGAGTACCCGGGGCTCTCCCCGATCGTGACGTCCTTCCTGGGCGAGGAGACGAACCCCGTGGTGAAGGCGGCCTGTTTCGGCATCGCCGGCCCGGTGCTCGACAACCGCGTCACGGCTCCCAACCTGGCCTGGCAGATCGACGGCGCCCAGATGGCCGGCGAGGTCAATGTGCCGCAGGTCCTCCTGATCAACGACCTGGTCGCCACGGCGGAGGGGATTCCGCTCCTCGCGGCGGACGAGACCGTCCTCCTCCAGGCCGGGGTGCCCGAGCCGCCGGGGCATGAAGGGAACCGCGTGCTGCTGGCCGCCGGCACCGGCCTGGGGATGGCGCTGCTGCCGCGCATCGGAGGGGCTCCCGGGACCTGGGTGCCCGTCCCCTCGGAAGGCGGGCACGCCGACTTCGCCCCCCGCAACGAAGAGGAGATCGGCCTGCTGCGCTCGCTCCGCGAGCGGTTCGCGCGGGTCAGCGTCGAGCGGGTGCTCTCCGGCCCCGGCCTGTTCAACGTCTACCGGTTCCTGCGCGACATCCTCCACGCTCCCGAGAGCGCGGAGGTGCGCGAGGCGCTGGCGCGCGGCGACGATCCGGCGCGGGTGATCGGCGAGCACGGGCTGGGCGCCCCCGCCGTCTGTCCGCTCTGCTCCAAGGCGCTGGAGATGTTCGCGGCGATCTATGGCGCGGTCGCCGGCAATCTCGCCCTCACCGGCACCGCCACCAACGGCGTCTGGCTGGGCGGCGGCATCGCGCCGAAGATCCTGCCGCGGCTCTCCGACGGCCTCTTTCTCCAGAGCTTCCTGGCCAAGGGTCGCCTGGCTCCCTACCTGGAGCGGGTGCCGGTGCGGGTCATCCTCAACCAGCGCGCCGCCATGCTGGGAGCCGCCCGGCGGGCGGCGGCCCTCGTCTGAGCGCCGTTTTGACCCGGACTCCGAGTCCGGCGCGCCAGGTTTGCATCGCTTCGCCGCCGCCGAGACCGGTCTTCCGGAGGATTCCCGGGTTGGCATCCAGGCTGCATTGGCCAGGACACGTGATGGAGTGGAGAATTTTCTCCCCTGAAAGGAGCTCGTACAACATGCGTAAGTTTTCTCTCGTAGTTCTGAGCCTTGTCATGGTCCTTGGCGTGGCGGGTCTGTCGCTGGCCGCAGCAGTGAATCATCCCGCGGCGACGGCGGCGGCGGCCAGCACGGCCAAAGGCACCGTCGGCTCGGTCGATGCGCAGGGCAACAGCTTCACCCTGAAGATGAAGGCTGGCGACGAGACCTTCAAGGTCGCCGACAAGGCCACGTTGAAGGCCGGCCACAACACGATCACCCTGGCCGATCTCAAGGCGGGTGACTGGGTGCGGGTGGCTTATGTCATGGCGGGCAGCGACAAGCAGGCGCTCGAAGTGACGGTGCTCGGCTCGGCGAAGCCGAAAGCCGGCAAGTAGGTTGCTTTTCCAATCCCCAGAATGAGTGTTGGCGGTACGGAGGGGCCCCTCTCCGTACCGTCGCGGTTCGGGCCGGCCGGGCTCAGCCCTTCAGGTGTTTCTTGAAGAACGCTGTCGTGCGCTTCCAGGCGTCCGCGGCGTCCTTGGGATTGTAATTACCGCCCGAGGCGTTGGCGAAGGCGTGGTCCGCGTCGTCGTAGACGTGGATCTCGACGCTCTTGCCGAGGCCCTTCAAAGTCTTCTCGAACTCCTGGATGCTGGCGGCCGGAATGCTCTGGTCCTTGCCGCCGAAGAATCCGAGGACCGGCATCTTCAAGGGCGCGAGCTTCGCCTTGTCGGTCTCCAGGTGGCCGTAGTAGATGACCGTCGCGGCGATCTTGTCCGGCAGCAGCAGGGCGGTCTGCAGCGACCAGCCGCCGCCGAAGCACCAGCCGATGACGCCGACCTGCGGCGCCTTCTCCTTGGTCTTCAGGAAGTCATAAGCCTGCTTCACGTTCTCCTGGCCGGGCGCGGTGTCCTTGAGGACGGCGCCCATGAGCTCCTTGGCCTTGTCCGGGGTGTCCGCCGTCTGGCCGCCGTAGAGGTCGATCGCCAGGGCGGTGTACCCCTCGCCGGCCAGGCGCTTCGCCATGTCGCGGATGTTGTTGTTGAGGCCCCACCACTCGTGGATGACGATCAGGCCGGGCAGCGGCTTCGCCGAAGCCTTGGCGGGGTGCGCCAGGAAGCCGTGCACCGGCTGGCCGCCGACGGTGGCATAGACCACGTCCTCCCCGGTGACCGCCTGCGCCGGCGGGGTGGTCGCGGCAGGGGTGGCGGTGGGCTTGTCGTGCTTGTGCTGCTCGGCCATTTTGTCGGCGTCGGACTTGGTGTCGGCGCCGGCGCGGGCGACGGCGGGCGACAGAGAAAGGACGAAAAGGACTGCAAGGACACAAAGGACGGACAACGGCAGTGAAGCCTTCTTCATCGGAGAGCCTCCTTTAGAGAGTTGTCAGGACCTTCGCCAGTCGTTCCAGCGCCCAGTCGATCTCGGCTTTCTGGATGGTGAGGGGGGGCGCGATGCGGATCACGTGGTCGTGGGTCTCCTTGCACAGCAGCCCTTCGACCTGGAGCGCCTCGCAGAAGCGGCGGGCGCCGCCGGCTTCGTGATGCAGCTCGATGCCGATCCACAGTCCCCTGCCGCGCACCTCCTTGACGTGCTTGGACGGGATCTGCCGCAGGCGGTCGATGAAATAGGGGCCGAGCCGGGCGGAATTTTCCACCATCCCCTCGTCCACCAGCACGCGCAGGGCGGCCTGGGCCACCGCCGCCGCCATCGGGTTGCCGCCGTAGGTCGAGCCGTGCTCGCCTGGCTTGAAGACGCCCATCACCGGATCGTCGGCGAGAATGCCGGAGACCGGATAGAAGCCGCCGGAGAGCGCCTTGCCGACGATCACCAGGTCCGGCCGGAGCCCCTCGTGCTCAGAGGCGAACATCGTGCCGGTGCGGCCGAGGCCGGACTGGATCTCGTCGCAGATGAGGAGGGCGTTGTGCTGCCGGGTGATCTCGCGCAGGCGCTTCAGGTAACCGTCCGGCGGCACCACGATCCCCGCCTCGCCCTGGATCGGCTCCACCAGCACGGCGGCGACATTGGGGTTCATGGCCGCCGCCACCGCGTCGGCGTCGCCGTAGGGGAGGACGCGGAAGCCCGGCGTGAAGGGGCCGAACTCCTTGCGGTAGAGCTCTTCGGTCGAGAAGCTGATGATCGAGATGGTGCGGCCGTGGAAGTTGTTGGCGAAGGCGATGATCTCGGCCTTGCCGTCGGGGATCCCTTTCACCTGGTAGCCCCACTTGCGCGCCGTCTTGAGCGCCGTCTCCACCGCCTCGGCGCCGGTGTTCATGGGAAGGAACTTGGCGAAGCCGGAGAGGGTGCAGATCTGCTTGTAGAAGGGGCCGAGCTGGTCGTTGCGGAAGGCGCGCGAGGTGAGGGTGACGTTGCGCGCCTGATCCAGCAGGGCCTGCAGGATGACCGGGTGGCAGTGCCCCTGGTTGACCGCCGAGTAGGCGGCGAGGAAGTCGAGGTACTTGCGCCCTTCGACGTCCCACACCCAGACCCCTTCGCCGCGGTGGATCACGACGTCGAGAGGATGGTAGTTGTGCGCTCCGTAGCGCTCTTCGAGGGCGATGAGGTCTTGCGCCCGGAGCTCGGCGGTTTCAGCCAGCACGTCAGTGCTCATGGTCTTTCTCCGCAGGGTAGGTCCGGAGGGGGCCCGGACGGCGCCATTGTGCCACAAACGCTCCCCGGGTTCCCTGCCCCGCGGGGTTGGTCCGGGTTGGTCGTGGGGTTGATATTTCAGCGCCGTGCCGCCGTCCTGGTATCATGCAGGCCACAAGTCCAAGCGCGGGAGGTCTTTGGCAAGCTCAATGGTCGATTATTCCAACATCCCCCGGGATTCGCGGCGTGTGCCGCTCGCCACCAAGGTCCAGTTCAAGTTCGACCGGTTCAGTGGCTTTCTGAGCGAGTACTCGGCGAACATCTCGCCGACCGGCATGTACATCGTGTCGAGCAATCCGGAGCCCCCCGGCCGGGTGCTCGATCTCGAATTCCGTCTTGGCGACGGCTTCGAGATCATCCAGGGCAAGGGGGAGGTCGTCTGGTCGCGCTCGGTGGCGGACGGACCGAACCGGCCGCCGGGAATGGGCATCCGCTTCGTCGAGCTCTCCGAGGGGAGCAAGGACCTCATCTACCGGATCGTCGATCGCTATGTGCAGGAGGGGGGCACCCCCTTCGACCTGGCCACCGCCCGCGACCGGATCGACGAGCCGCCGCCGGCCGCGCCGCCGGCACCCGCGGCATCGGCGGCACCGGGGGCGAGCGCTCCGTTCTCCGATCTGCCGCCCCTCGACCTCGAGCAGCACCCCTTCCCCGATCTCGACCTCGATCCGGTGAAGGACTCCTCCGGCCACGCGCTCCCCTGGTTCTCGGCGGGGCCGGGAGAGACGCCGGCCGGCGCCGCGGCCGGGAGCGGACCGGCGGCACGGGACGAGGAGCCGGTCGAGCTGTTCCCGTCCATCGGACCGGCGCTGGAAGAGGTGGAGGATCTGCCCCTGGCTCCTGCCGCCCCGGTTCCTGCCGCCCCGTCACCCGCCCGCGTGCCGCCGCCTGAGCCGCCGCCGGCGCCGGCTCCCCTGCTCTTCCCGTCGGCCGCGCCCGCTCCGCTCCGTCCCGAGCGGCAGACGCCGCCGCCCATGGCGTTTGCTCCGGAGCCGCCCGGCCGGGGTCCGGCGGTGCCGGCGGACCTCTTCGCGGCGTTCGATCCCGGTCTCTCGGCGGGTCCGGCGGGTCCGGCGGTCCCGGAGGAGCCGGCCTCTGCGGAATCCGCGACCCTGTCGGACCCCGGTCTCTTCGCCGACTATCTCCCCAAGACCGCCGCGCGGTCGGAAACGCCGCCCCGGCGCCCGCTCGCCAGCGTCGCGGGCAGCGCTGCGGCGCAGGAGGAGCCGCGCCGGATGTCGCCGCTGCTCCTGGTGGTCGGCGTGCTGGCGATCCTCGCCGTGGCAGGCTATGTCCTGCGCGACCGGATCACCGGCCTGCTCGGTCTCGGCGGTGACGACGAGAAGGTCGTCTCGACGCAGGTCCCGCCCCGGCACCCGCGCCGCAAACCGGGCGCCGCGGCTCCCCCGGTGGTGCAGGACGGCATGACCTCCGGCCTGGCGAGCGAGCCCCCCTCACCGGCAGAGAGCGTCGCCGCCGATCCCGGCCCCTCTCCAACTCCGGCAGCGACCCCCTCAGCGGTGGAAAAACCCGCCTCGCCGCGCCCGCAGCCGGCGCTACCCGCCGCATCGCCCAGCCCGCCGGGGCCGCCCGAGGTGGTGCAGCGCAAACGGACTCCCCCTCCGGTACCCTCTCCGGTCCCGGCGCCGCCGGCCGCGGCGTCCACTGCGCCGCCGCCGGCTCAAGCCGCCGGCCCGGCGCTCACCGCGGTCGACCGCATCACCTTCGAGGAGACGATGGGCGGCACCGACATCGTCCTCTGGGGCAACGGGACCATCCGTCCGGAGAGCTACACCCGGTCGCAGATGGGCGATCCGCCGCGGGTGCTGATCGTGGTCAACGGCATGCAGAAGCCGTTTCCACAGCCGCGGATCGCGGTGGGCACGGGCGAGGTCAAAGACGTCCGGATCGGCTATCACGATGCGCCGAAGGGGCACGCCCTGCACGTGGTGATCGATCTCGCCGGCTCCAAAGTGAAGGTTTCTCGCGTCGATCACGACGGGCTGCGCCTGCGGATCCATCTCCAGAAGGGTTGAGGCGGCGATCGATGTCGAACGTGAACCGCCTCAAGCGCCAGATGCTCCGTGAGCTGGTGCGCGAAAACGTCGAGCTGATCGAGGGGCAGCCGCCGCGGCGGGAGCGCCGCCGCGGCGGCCTGCGGCTCACCGCGCGCGTCTTCGCCGGCGTCCTGCTGCCGATCGCCCTGCTGGGCTCGACCCGATTGATCTCCTCCTTCGAGCGCCCGGCTGCCGTGAACGTGAAGAAGCCGGCGCCAGCCGCCCCCAGGGCGGCCACCACCCGGACCGCCGAGGCGGCGTCGCGCTTCGCCGGTCCGCCCGAGCCGGTCGATGCGGCGGTCTTTCCGCTGGCGGTGCGCAAGGTGGCCATCGACGCCGGCCACGGCGGCAAGAGCGTGGGCACCCACACGATTCCGCTCGGTCTGGTGGAGAAGGACATCACCCTCGACGTCGCCACGCGACTGCGCAAGCTCCTGGAGGCCGATCACTTCCAGGTGCTCATGACGCGTGACCGCGACGCGGCGGTGCCGCTCGAAAAGCGCGGCGAGCTGGCCAACCAGGGGAGCGCCGACATCTTCGTGTCGATCCACGTCAACTGGATCGAGAACCGCAAGGCGCGGGGCGTCGAGACCTACTTCCTCGGCGCCACCGAAGACCCCGTCCTCACCCGCCTGGCGGCGGACGAGAACCGCGACTCGGGCTATTCGATGGCCGACATGCGCAAGCTCCTCGACCGCATCTACGCCGACGTGCGGCACGAGAAGTCGCGCAAGCTGGCGAAGACCGTTCAGGCCTCGCTCTACGGCTCGCTGCGCAAGTCGAACCCTGAGCTCGAGAACCGGGGCGTCAAGGCGGCGCCGTTCATCGTCCTGCTGTCCACCGAAATGCCGGCGATCCTCGCCGAGGTCTCCTGCCTGTCGAACCCGCGGGAGGCCGAGCTGCTCGCCAAGCCCCTCTACCGGCAGTACATCGCGGAGGCGCTCGCGGCGGGCGTCCGCTCCTATGCGGACACCGTCGAAGAACGACCGGACAAGCCGGACGCCTCGCAGATCAGCAAGAAAGGAACCCGATGAGCGAGAAGAAAGAGGTCCTCCACGTGGGGATCGACCTGGGCACCTCGCGCAGCTCCATCTCCGCGTCGAACGGCCAGCGCCACGTCGTCGAGAGCTACGTCGGCTGGCCGCTCGACATGGTGGCGCGCAAGGTGCTCAAGAAGTCCGTCCTGGTCGGCCGCGAGGCGCTCGACAACCGGTCCATGCTGGACCTCCACCGGCCATTGGAGCAGGGGCTGATCAAGGAGGGCTCGGAGAAAGAAGAAGCCGCCGTCCGCGAGCTGCTCTGGCACCTCCTGGCGCTCGCCGGGGTCACCAAGGAGACGCGCGGCAACTTCAAGGTGCGCGCTGTGGTCGGCGTCCCCGCCGAGGCGCTGCGGGTCAACAAACAGCAGGTGAGGAAGGCGATGCAGGGAGCGGCGGACAGCCTGATGATCGTCTCCGAGCCGTTCGCCGTCGCCTACGGGCTCGAAGCGCTGCTGCACACCATGATCGTCGACCTCGGGGCGGGCACCACCGACTTCTGCGTCATGAACGGCCGCCTGCCGACGGAAGACGAGCAGCGCACCCTGCCGCAGGCCGGCGACTGGATCGACGAGCAGCTCTTCCGCCTCGTCCGCGACCGCAATCCGCAGGCCAGCGTCTCCATCCACATGGTGCGCACCTGGAAAGAGGAAGGCTCCTTCGTCGGCAACAGCAAGACGCCGGTGATCGTCACCGTGCCGGTCGCCGGCAAGCCGACGCAGATCGACATCACCAACGAGATGCGCCAAGCCTGCGAGGGGATCGTCCCGCCGATGGCCGAGTCGATGCTCGACCTGCTGTCGCGGGTGCAGCCGGAGTTCCAGGAGAAAGTCCGCAACAGCATCATCGTCTCCGGCGGCACCGGCCTCATCCGCGGCCTCGGGCCGCGTCTGGAGCAGGAGCTGCAAGCGGTGGGTGGCGGCAAGGTGCGGGTGGTGAAAGATCCGGTCTTCGTCGGCTCCGACGGCGGCCTCGCCATCGCCCTCGACGCACCGGAGAGCGACTGGGAGCGCCTCAGCTCCTGACCGGTGGCTGCCCCAGCCGGCGGGCCGTGGCATCCGCGGCCCACCAAGTCACGAACGCCCAGAGAAGACCGAGAAGCGCCGCCAGGGCGAGCCCCGCCCACGGCGCTTCCGGCAGCTTCCCCATCTGCTCGATCTTCAGGAGGAGATCGTCTCCCCGGAGAGTCTGCCAGCGACTCCACGGCGGCACCCGGGTCACCACGATCGAGCCGATCTCATACGCATCGCCGGTCAGCGAGAGGAATGGCGCCAGGGCGAAGGGGAGAGCGGCGCCGAAGAGCACCGCCTGGCGTGCCGCGGCAGTCCGCCGCAGAAGCCACACTCCGGGGAACGTCAACACGAACGGCGCCAGATCGGTGATGAGATAGATCAGGTCGCTGCCGCGGGTGTCGAACCCGGAGAGGCGGCCGGCATAGTCACTTCCCGATACCACGAACGGGAAGAGCCGCGCGAGCAGCCCGCCGCCATAGACCGCCGAAATCTCCAGTCGGCTAACCTTCCCGCCGGTCACCGCGCACCCCGCCGCGTGCAGGAGCTCGTGGATCGGCACGTAGATCCACCAGCCGGCGAGCGTTCCGGCGAAGACGAGCAGCAAGGAGCGGAAACCTCGGGTCAGGCAGCGGTCGAGGCCGTTGAGGACGTCGGTGCCCGGGGTGAGGAGAAAGCGGAGGACGCGCACGGCGCGGAGCGTACCATCCCATCTTGTCTCACAGAGCGAAGTCGGCCAGGTCGCGGTACGACGGTCCGTAGAGACGGCCCAGACCTTTACCACAACCCTCTCCGAAACCATGATCTGCGGGCCGTCTCAACCTTGGCAGGCCACCTCCGGCTCGGTTACCCGGGCAACGAAACGGCCACGATCCACAACCGCTGAGACGCCCCGACCGATGGTGGACCCGGCAGGATATCGAGAACGGGCTGGGGGCGTCTCTACGGACCGCTTTGCCAGATTGAGCCAGTTATTCCGTGACGAGCCCTTACTCGGGCCCCGGAGGAAGGCTCCTCGGCTCGGCGGGAGTCCGCCTCACCCGGACTGTCGTCCGCCTCATCCGGACTGTCGTCCGTCGGCTCCTCCGCCCACCCACCCGGGAGGGGGCAAGCCCCTCCCCTACTTTAAGTTTGCGCCATGGGAACCGTCTTCACCGCTCGATCGTATACAGCACGTCGGCGCCGACCGCCGTGCCCCGTTCGGCTTGCAGGGTCACCTTCTTGTTCACCAGATACCGGATGCGGAAGGTGTTCACCGGCGCGAAGAGCCCGATGCCGTAGGAGACGTAGAGGTGCGGCGAGAGGTATTTGCCCACCACGAGCGCGGCTTCCGACAGCGTCTTGCCCGACTGGATGCTCGCCTCCTCCAACCCGAAGCGCGCGGCCAGCTTCTTGGCGAGGAGGTTACCCCCCTTGAGGCCGAGCGCGGTGGCGGCGTTGGCGAGCTTGTTCCCTTCCTCGGGCTGGCTCTGGTCGAGCGGGTGCCCGAGGAGCAGGTAGGCCAGCGCCTCGCTCTGCGTCATCGGCGGATTGGACCACAGCGTGACCTGCGGCGCCTGCGCGGTGCCCTTCGCCTCGATGCCGGCCGTCGTGCCGTCGTCGGCCTTGCGGGAGGCTCGGATGTCGAGACCGGGATTGCTGATCGGTCCGTTGAAGATCAGCCGGCCACGCTCGATGGTCAGGTCCTGGCCGTACGCCTTGAAGGTCCCTTCGTTGAGCTCGAGCTCGCCGACGCCCTGGGTCACGCTGTTGGGTTCCTCGATCACCAGGATCGATCCCGTGGGCTTGGCGTCGAGCCCGAGGGCGGCAACCCGGACGTCTTCCGAGAAGACCACCCGCACGCGGGCGTAGAGGGCCATCTTCGGGTTCTCGACCGGCGCCGCGGCTCCGGCGTTGACGAAGACCACGTCCTGCGAGGCCTTGACCGGTCCCTTCGCCGGCTTCTTCTCGATGTCGACCTTGGCCTGGGCGACCGTGACGTCGCCGGTGACGTCGACCCGGTTCCCCTGGGAGACGAAGGTGAGGTTGTGGGAGACCAGGGCGCTGATCTCGTCGGTTTTGGAGACCTGGAAGCGCTGTCCCTGGATGACCATTTTGACCGGTGTCGCGGGGCTGGGCACGCCGGCCCTGCCGCGCAGGGTCAGGCTCCCCGGCCCGGATTTCAGGCTGCCGTCGATCGCGAGCGCGCCGCTGCCGTCGCCGGTCGCGGCGAGCTGGAAGTCGCGGAGCTGGAGACCGAAACGGGGGATGTCCGCACGGCCGTCCTTCAGGCGAGCCTCGCCGACGAAGCGCGGATCGCCGAGCGTGCCGGACAGCGTGTAGCCACCGGCCAGGGTGCCCGCCGGATGGCTCAGGTCGGGGACGAAGCCTTCGATGAAGGCGAGATTGCTCAGGTTGACGTCGATGCGGCCGGCGAGCGGCTGGGTCTTGAGCGGCGTTCCCGGAGCCAGCCGCGGAATGTCGAGGCGGGCGCTCATCGTGCCGACGCCGGCCAGCGTGACGGCGGCCGTGGCCTGGCCGGCGCCGCCCGCGCCGGCGACGGCGTGGATCGAGCCCTGCTCGTAGCGGAAGGTCAGCGTCTTCCCCTCCGAGCCGGGGAAGCGAAGCTCGCCCGGACCCGGCGTCAGGTCGATGTTGGCACTGGCCAGCACCGCGCCGGTGCCCCGCGCCTGCACATGGCCGTCGAGGTTGCCGGTGATCTGCAGGTTGGTGGGGAGGTACGGCCGGAAGGTGTTGAGCGGGAGGCCGGCCAGCGTCGCATTGACGCCCCAGGCTCCGGCTTTCGACCAGTCGGCGTCGGTGCACAGCCGGGCGCCTCCGTTGTCGGCCGACACCCAGCAGAAGCCTTGCAGGTGAACCGCCGCCGAGGAGGCGACCAGCGGCGCTGGTCCTCCCAGTCGCCAGGTGCCGGTGGTCTTCGAGCTCAGGTCGAGCCGGCGGAGCTGCCCTCGCCATTCGGTCGTGTTCGACAGCGCACCGGCCGCCGCGAGGTCCAGCCGGCCCTCTTCGGTCACCGCGGCGATCGTGATCGTGTGGTTTCCTTCCGTGCCGCGCCCCTGCACCGTCAGCTCGGTCAGACGCCGCTGCCCGGAGCGCACGTCCGTCGCATGGACGTCCAGCGACAGCGGACCCCCCTGGGCGAGGCTGACGTCGCCCTCCACCGTCGCGTGGGCGACCGTGGTGGTTCCCGAGCGCAGCCCTTCGGTCTGGGCGTGGACCACGACGCGCGGCGTCTTCTGCGGACCCGAGAGCCGGCCGTTGGCGACCACCGAGCCGCCACCCTGCGGCACCATGATGCCGAGGTTGGGCGCCGCGAGCTGCCAGGCGAGATCGAAGTCCGGCGCCACGCGGCCGTTCGCCGCCAGCTTCGCGGTCCCCCAACTGAGGCTCAGATGGGGCAGCTCGTAGCGCTGCCCGCGCAGATCGAGATCCACCGAGCCGTCGACCGGCTGGCCGCGCAGCACGCCGTGCAGCCGCGGCACGGCGACCGTGCCGACCGGCCCGTCCGCCGCCAGGGTGCCGTGGGTCGTCGCCTCGAACGCGAGGCTGCCGGGGAATTGGGGATTGAGCCGGCGCGGATCGATCCCTTCGCCGTGCAGCGCCGCGTTCCAGCGCACCTGCGGTTTCCAGGAGACGTCGCCGCGTCCGCTCACCCGGCCGGCGAGCAGGGTCCCCTGGAGGTTGTCGAAGCGGAAGCGCTCCTGGGTTCCGTCGCCGGCGAGCGACCAGTGGCCGGGAGCGATGCCGGCCGCCGAGCCACCCTTGAGGCTCGTCAGGTCCGCCTGCACCTCCGCATGGTAGGCGTCCGGGCGGTCCTCCACCTTCGCTTCGCCGCGGGCGCTCTCGACCAGCGGTTCGGTCCCCGCTGGCGTCCGCAGCGGCCAGCGCAGGTTCAGCCAGCGCGCCGCGACGTCCAGGGTGACCGGCTTGCCGGTAGGAGCGGTGATCAGGCCGTTGGCGTCGATGCGGGTGGCGGTGCCGGGGAGAGTGATCGCGGCGCTGTCGATCTTCCAGCGATCGCCGCTTTCGCGAGCGGCCTTGTAAGTGACCGCCACCGATCCGACGTCCGCCATCCCGGAGACGTTCTTCAGATCGCCGCGCACCGTGCCGCTGCTGGCGAACGAATCCATGGTCCCCTGGATCTGCACCTCGCCGCTCGCCGGGACATCCGGCAGGTCCGCCTTGATCAGCCGTGGATTGAAGTCCGAGAACATGAGCTTGCCGTCGAAACGCAGGTCGTTGAGCGGCTCGGTGAGCACGGTCTCGAGGCGGGCCGGGAACGGTGCCGTGAGGATCTGGCCCACCTGGAGCTTTTCGAGCGTGCCGGTCAAGGGGCCACGGCCGGAGAAGGCCGCCGCCATCCCGGGCGCGCGCACCGTCCACTGCGTCTGGAGGTCGACCGGATAGTCTCCCCGCGGCTGGAAGGTGCCGCTGACCGCGGCGTCGATCATCGGCGAGCGCACGGTGAAGCGTTCGATCTGGAAGCGCCCCCCCGTCTCCCGGGTCACCAGGTCGATGCGGTCCACCACGAAGGGTTGCTGCCCCGGCGCGGCGATCTGGCCGATCTGGAGATGGGTCACCCGCGCGTCGTGCACCGCGATGTTGAAGCGCAGATTGATGTCCGGCAGCGGACCTTTCTTCGCGGGCTCCTTCGACGGGGTGGGGATGATCTGGACGCCGTCCGCATAGAGCTTCTGGATGTCGAGCCGCCGCGACAGCAGATCCGTCAGCCGCCATTCGAGCTGCACATGGTCGATCCGCACGGTGAGGCCGTCTCGCTCGTAGACCAGGCCGTGGATGTCCAGCGGCCCGCGGATCGGGCCGTTGAGCTGATCCACCTTGAACGAGCCCGGCATGAGGGCGCCCAGGCGGGTGAAGAGAAAGCGTGTTCCTCCCTGCGTGCCGAGCAGGAACCAGGCCGTGGCTCCGAGCAGCAGCACGAGAACCAGAAGCGCTCCGGCGCTCCACAGCAGGAACCGGCGCAGGCGGGGTCGTTTCATAGATCGGGTCCGATGGTGAAGTGGATGCGCAGCGGATGCCCCGGCTGCGTCAGCGCCCGCGCGAAATCGAGGTGGACCGGGCCGATCGGAGAGACCCAGCGCAGACCCAGGCCCGCCCCGCGCTCCAGCATGCCCGAGGAGAGCGAAGCGGTCGCGTTGCCGGCGTCGAAGAAGGCGGCGACCCCCCACTTGTCGAGAAACTTGTAGTGCTCCAGATAGGTGTAGTCGACCTCGACGCTGCCGGTCATCAGCGCCTTGCCGCCGATCACGTGTCCGGCGGCGTCCTTATCGCCGAGCTGCTGGTAGGCATAGCCGCGCACGCTCTGGTCGCCGCCGGCGAAGAAGCGGATGGTCGGCGGCAGGGCATGGAAGTCGTTGGTCTGCGTATCGCCCACCTGTGCCCGGGTGATGAAGCGGAAACGCTGCGCGAAGCTGCGGATGAAGATCCCTTCCACCTTCTCCTGCACGAACGTGGCGTTCGAGAGCACCGAATTCTCGGCGCCGCGGAGGTCGATCTGCACCTTCTGGCCGTGCGTCGTGTAGATGCGGTTGTCGGCGCGGACGAGCGACCAGCTCGCGTCCGGAATGAGCAGGTGGGAGGTCCCCTTGTCGAGGCCGATGGTGAACCCCTCGTGCTGGAACCCGAGGGAGAGCGACTGGCGCCAGGGGCCGATCGATTGGCTGAGGCTGCTGCTGATCTTGAAGATCCGGCTCTCGCTCGTCTTCGGGTTCAGGAAGGCATAGCCCGCGTCGAAGGAAATGACGTCGGTCCGCGGGTAGGCGCCCGGAATCTGATAGCTGGAGCTGAAGCTCTTGTCGATCTCCGACACCGTGGTCTCGGCCTGGAAGTGATGCCCTTCGCGGTTGAGGTGCCGCAGCTCCAGGGACGCCGTGCCCCGCGGGCCGGTGTCGGTGCCATAGCCGAGGCCGAGGTGCCAGCGCTGCGGCTTGCTCGGCACGAGGTCGACGTCGATCGGCACTTCGAGGTCCTTCGCCTCCTCTTCCCGCGGCAGCACCTCGACGCGCTGGAAGTAGGGGCTGCCGGAGAGTGACGTCTGCATCTCCAGCAGCTTGTTGACGTTCAACGTCTCGCCTTCCTTGAAGGTGACATAGCCGCGCAGCAGGGCCGGATCGAGAAAGCTCTGATGGAAGCGGACCGGCCCGAAGAGATAGCGCGGACCGGTGTCGAAGTGGAGGACGACGTCGCAGGTGTAGGCGGCCTGATCGATGCGGATCTGGTTGACCTTGTACTCGGCGTCGAGATAGCCCTCCTCCGCCGCATAGTCCACCAGCGACTGCTTGCCCACCTCGTAGGCGGGGTGAAAGAGCGGCGCGCCCTGGCGGAGCGGAAAGCTCTGCACCCGCTCGGTAAAGCCGGGATCGGAGGCGCCGGGGCCGTCGACTTTCAGGTCCAGATGGGTGACGAAGAGCTGCGGTCCGGCGTCGATGCGGTAGCGCGCGACCCAGGTCGTCCCTTCGCGCTCCAGGGTGCTCTGCACCTGCGGCCGGTAGTAGCCAAACGGCTGGAGAGCGGTGCCGATTTCGTCGGGAGCCTTGGCGTGCAGGCGGCGGATGAGCTCCTCGGTGAGCTCCTTCTTCCGCTTCTGGCGCGCCTCTTCGAGACTCAAGGTGGCAAGCACGTTGCGCTTCAGGTTGCCGCTCACGCCATCCACCTGGATCTTCAGCTTTTCCGCCGCGTGCGCCACGTTGCCGGCGAGGAGGAGCAGGCCGAGGACAAGCACCAGGGGAGACAACCACTGCGGCCGTCTCATGCCTTGTTCACCTGTGCTTTCGCGAGGTCTTCGGGTTTCGGCGCGGTGGCTCCGGCGAGCTCGGGAGGCACCCGCATGGCCCCTTCCTCCGGTTTGGCCTTGCCGCTGCGATGCCGCCGCGACACGATCCGCGTCAGCTCGGCGCCGAAGAAGAAGACCAGGGACGAGAAGTAGATCCAGAGCAGCAGCACGACGAGAGAGCTCGCCGCGCCATAGGCCGAAGCCGTTCCGGTCCGGCCAAGATAGAACCCGATGGCCGTCTTGCCCGCGACGAGCAGCAGGGCGGTGAGAACGGCGCCCACCGCGACGTCCCGCCAGGCCAGGTGGACGTCCGGCAGCAGGCGGTAGATCAAGCCGAAGAGCAGCGTCACCGCGACGAACGAGACCACGAAGTTGCTGACCTCCAGCACCCCGGCCGGCGCGCCCAGGCGCTGCAGCGACTGGCCCAAGGCGGAGAGCGCGGCGCTCAGCACCAGCGAGACCATCAGCAGGAATCCGATCCCCAGGACGAGCGAGAACGAGAGCAGCCTTTTGCGCAGGAGGGTTGTAAAAACTGCTCCCGGGCGGGGCGCCACGTCCCAGACCCGGTTGAGAGCCTCCTGGAGCTGGACGAAGACGCCGGTGGCGCCGAAGAGGAGGGTGACGATGCCGACGACCGCCGCGAACCCTCCTGTCTTCGGCCGGGCGGCGCTGCGGATGACCTCCTGGATCAACTGAGCGGCCTGTGGCCCCATCAACCCCGAGAACTCGGCAACGATCTGGCCGCGCACCGCGTCTTTGCCGAACACCGCGCCGGCCACCGCGATGACCACCATCAGCACGGGAGCTAGGGAGAACAGGGTATAGAAGGCCAGGGCCGCGCTCTGCGCGGCGGCGCCGTGGTCGTCCCACTTGGTGACCACCTCGCGCACCACCTGCCACCAGCTCTGGGGCTGTGAAGTTTCTTGCGTTGCGTCGTTTGCCATAGGAGAGCTTGTTCCGGTCGTGTCGGGGATTGGCAAAAAGAATGCCAATGGTCGGCCACGGTCGGCCACACCGCAGGAAACGGCAGTGCTATGATTACGGGCATGCCTATATCTTCAGACGAGCGGCGGATCGCTGCCTTGCTCCGTGAGTTGATCCTGCAGAGCGGCACGCCGGCCGACGCAGTCGAAATCCGTCTTGGGTGGGAGGAGGGGCGGCTCAATACGCTCCTCGCGGAAGGGGTCAGCTTCGAATTGCTCCTCGAGGTCCTGCCGGCCCTCGATGCCTCCCCCAGCGACTTCTTCGCCCGCCTGTACAGCTACACCGAGGCAGACCCCTATCGGAGCAACGGGGGCAATGGCCGGATGCAGAAGGGGCCGGACCGCCGCTTCGAGGAGAGCCGGCGGGTGGTGAAGGCAGCTCTCGCCCGGCGGTTCGCCTGGAAGCAAGAGCGCTGCGCCTGTTGAGCCGTCACGAATGAGACGGACATGAAAAGGGCGGCTCCTGAGAGCCGCCCCGGAGTGAGCCGCGCGCTGCCGGTGCCCCTACTTCAAGGACTGCCGGTGCGGAAGCTGCTCGAGCCGCGAGTTGAGGAAGCGGATCAGCTCGAAGGCCTGGCGACTCTGATGCGCCACCTGCTGCAGTTGGAGGAGAGCCGCCAACGCCTCGCGGTCCACCCCCAGGTTGGTGAAGATCGGAACCATCTGCTCCACCGTCTGCTGCAGGCTGTCGACCTTGCCGAGCTTCAGGTAGACGGCCGCCACGTCGAGGGAAACCACCGCCGCCTCGTAGAACAGGTCGCGCTCCAGGAAGCCCTGGCGGGCGCGCAACAACGCTTCTTCGGCAGCCCCGAGGTGGCCGAGGTCGCGCAGGAGCTGTCCTTCCTGCCAGCCGGCGCGCAAGGCGATCAGGCTGTCGTTGAACTCCTTGTAGAGATCCCGCGCCTCGAAGTAGATGGAGAGCGCCTGCTCCGGCCTCTCGAGGTCGATGTAGCAGCGGATCAGGTTGTGGCAGGCGGCCAGCAGCAGATGCGGATCGCGCTCCTGGTCGATCAGCGGGATCGCCCGGTTGAGGACGCGCACCGCGGCTTCGGCCTCGCCCGAGTAGAGCAGGGAGATCGCCTTCTGCACCAGAGTACCGGCCAGCGCCTGCGTTTCGCCGAGCTCGCGGTAGATGCGGCCGGCTTCGTCCGCCATCTCGATCGCCTGTTCAAAGCGGCGCTGGAAGTACCGCAATGAAGCTGTCTGCTCGTACAGCTTGGCGCGCAGCGGCGGATCGCCGGTCCCTTCGGCACACAGCCGGTGCGCCCTGGCGAGCGCCTCTTCGGCTTCGCGCAGGCGGCCGGCGACGCGCAGGGCGTTGCCGTACTGCCGCCACGCCTGGGCACGCGTGTCGGCCAGGCGCGCCGCGCTGCCCGCCATCATCACCGTGCAGGCATCCGCGGCCAGATAGGCGAGATGAGCCAGGTGCAGCATCCGCGACGGGTTCTCGTAGCGCGAAGCGTGGCTCGCGTCGACCAGACGTTTGACGAGCTGCGGATTGGCGAAACGGCTGTAGCTGCCCACCCAGCGGGCCTGTTCCTCGAGCGGCAGAGGAGCGAGCTCGGCCATCAGCTCGTCCGGCGTGCTCTCGGCCGGCCGCCCTGCCGCGAAGAACGCGCCGAGCGCCTGCTCCGTGGCGCTGAAGGCTTGGCCATAGTCATAGCCGGCCACCGACAGCGGCTCCTCCACCGGCAGGCGGAACAGCCGATCCAGCCGGCTGCGGTCCCATCCCATCTCGGAGAGGCGCTGGTGACACGGGCCGCACTCGGCGAGCAGATGGCGCATCACGCGGGTGTTGCGCTCGGCTCCCGGGGCGATGTTCGGCTCGGTCTTTGAGCCGGTCAGACGAAAGGCACTGCCAGGCCTCACGGTACTGCGCAGAAAACCTTCAAAATCTTCAACCGTCGGATGAAAGGTCGTCATCACATGCCTCCGGACTCCATGACATCGAAAATGGCCTCCTCGGTCGCGGGTCTCAATCCGGAAATCGCGCGGCGGAGTCACAGCCATTCAAAGAATTGTGCTGCTCTCACCAGCCTAAGTGCTGCCATCCCGGTCAACCGGGACAGCCGTGCCTACGACTCCTGGAGAAAGCCCGGGCTCGGCCGATCGGCCAGCCGTTCGAGCCGGAAACCGAGGAACCGGATCAGCTCGAGCGCCCGTTTCTCGTGGTCGGCCAGGCTCCGTAACTGGATCAGCGAAGCCAACGCATCGCGGTCGACTCCAAGGTTGCGGAAGATCGGTACGGTCTCCACGATCGTCCGCTCCAAGTCCTCCGCCGCTCCCAGCCGGACGTACACCTCGGCGAGGTCGAGCGAAACGACCGCCGCCTCATAGAAGAGGTCGCGTTCCGCAAAACCTTGGCGGGCCTGTAACAGCGCCACCTGGGCGGCCCGCAGGTGACCGAGGTCACGCAGAAGCTGTGCCTGCTGCCAACCGGCGCGCAGGGCGATCAGCGGGTCGCGGAGGTCGCGGTAGAGGTCTTGGACGGCAGTATAGATGGAAAGCGCCTGCTCCGTCTGCCCGAGGTCGATATAGCAGCGGACGAGGTTGTGGCAGGCGGCGAGCAGGAGATGCGGGTCGCGCTCGCCGTCGATCCACGGGAGGGCCCGGTTGAGCAGGCGCACCGCGCTCTCGACCTCGCCGGTGTAGATCGCGGGGATCGCCCGGATCACCATCGTGGCGGCGAGCGAGCCGCGGTCGCCGAGCTCGCGGTAGATGCGTCCGGCCTCCTCGGCGAGGTCGCCGGCCTCCTCGAAGCGTCGCTCGAAGATGCGCAGCGAAGCGGTCTGATCGAGCAGGGAAGCGAAAAGCTTGGGATCGCCGGTTCCTGCCCGGCGGAGCTGGGAAGCTGTCGCCAGGGCCTCCTCGGCCTCCCCGAGGCGGCCGGCCACGCGCAGGGCGTTGCCGTACTGCCGCCAGGTTTGGGACAGCAGGTCGGCCAGCCGCGGGCCGCTGCCGGCTGCGGCGGCGGTACACCTCTCCGCAACCAGACGGGCCAGATGGGCCAGGTGGAGCATCCGCGCCGGGCTGTCGTAGCGGCTGGCGTGACTCTCCTCGACGAGACGGTGCACCACCGCCGGATGGGCAAAGCGATGGTCGTCGAGCACCCGCCGGAGCTGCTCGCTTTCGGGCTGCCCGGCGAGCTCGGCCAGCAGGCCGGCGGGCTCGGCAAACGGCGGCAGCCCCACCGCGAGGAAATCAGCCAGCGACCTCTCGGCGGCGGCAAAGGCGGCGCTGTAGTCGTAGCTGCGCGACTTCCGGCGGGTGCCGGCGCGGTACAGCAGGCTCCCGCAGTCAGAGCACTCGTGAAGGATATGGCGGGTGAGGAGGTTGAACGTGACGTTGTGGCGGGTCCGGAAACCGTCGCGCAGCAGGCCCTCGAGATCATCGTCGGTCAGATGGGGAAGCATCGCTTGGGTCTCCGGGCTTTTGTCTACCATCGGGCGGGGCGGCCGGTGGCCGCCCCGCGGTAAGGCTCAGCTCATCAGATGCCGCCGCAGCGGGGTCCACCGTTCGGGTCGATGCATGAGCCGGTCATCGGCGTGACGCCGCCGGTGAGGGTGCCGGTACCGGTTCCGGTGCTCGTCGACTGAGCCAGGGCTTCGTGATGGTCCCCGCCGAGCAGGTTGGCGATCCAGGACATGGCGGTCTGGAGCCAGGATGCTTCATGGTGCACGGCGGGCGTCCGGTCATCCTGTGGTCGCGCATTCGCGACGGGCACGGAAAGGACGGCGAGGCTGAGGACGACGGCGGAGACAGTGAGGACACGAGACATGAAACGCATAGGAAATCCCTCCTTGATAAGAAGCGGCCGACGCTGGCCCGAAGGCTGACGCTGCCGCGAAGTCACATCATCAAAACACCTTGAGACGGTTTGAAGCTCGCACATCCCATTGGCTTGTCATTAAGGTGCGACGAGCCGGCGAAAGCGGGACAAGCCGCCGCGGCCGGCGAATTTTACACGGCACGAGCCAGGGAGAAAAATAGATATATTGGAATGTGTAGAGCGAGCGGAAGGAAGCAGGCGGCGCTCGTGCGCCGGCCTGCTTCGAGGGACGACTACTTGCGGGTGGAATTGCCCGCCAAGGGTGCGAGCCGTGTGTTGAGGGTGTGGATCAGCTCCAGCGCCTTCTGCTCCTGGTCGGCGGCCTGCCCGAGTTGGAGCAGGGCCTTGAGCACCTCCGGTCCGACGCGCAGAGCGCGGAAGATGGGCACCGCCTCGGCGACCGTGCGCTTGAGGTCCTCCACGCGGCCGGTGCGTACGTACACCGAGGCAAGGTCGAGTGAAACAAGCGCCACCTCCAAGGCGAGGCCGCTTTCGAGAAAACCCTGGCGCGCCTGCCAGAGCGCCGCCTCGGCAGCTCCCAGATGTCCAAGATCGCGCAAAATCTGGCCCTCCTGCCACTCTGTCCGCAAAAGAATCGTTGAATCTGCAAATTCTTTGTAAAGGTCTCGGGACTCGAAATAGAGCGATAGCGCCTGGTCCGGCAGATCAAGGTCGATGTAGCAGCGGATCATGTTATGACAGGCTGCGAGCAGCAGATGAGGATTCTCCTCAGGATCGATCCTGGGAATCGCCCTGTTGAGGCAACGGATCGCTTCTTCGGTCCGGCCGATCTGGATCGAGGCGATCGCCTTCTGCACCATCGTGCTGGCTTGGCTGTGCCACTCGCCGAGCTCGCGATAGATCTCTCCCGCTTGATCGGCCAGCTCGATGGCGAGCTGGAACTTTCCCTGATAGGTACGCAAGGAGGCCAGGTGCTCGAGCAGGCGAGCTCGTAGCAGCGGATCGTGGGTACCGGCGTCGCGTAACCGCTGGGCCGCCGCCAGCGCCTCGTCGGCTGCGTGGAGCTCGCCACAAACCCGCAAGGCGTTGCCATATTGCATCCAGCCGCGGGAGCGCACATCGGCGAGCCGCATCTCGTTGCCTGCCGCGCCGGGCGAGCAGGCATCGGCCGTGCGCCGGGCAAGCTCTGCCAGATGGAGCATCCGGTGCGGATCGCTATAGCGCACCTGATGGCTCTGATCGATCAGACATCGTGCCACCTCGGGATGGGCGAAGCGTGGATCCTCCGTCACGTGGCGGATCTGTTCTGTCTCAGAGAGCCGGACGAGCACGGCGATGAGCTCCGCAGAGGGCACGTCGAGCGGTTTGTCGCGGCCGAAGAACGCGGTGAGGGTTCGTTCCGCCGCGGCGAAGGCCGGACCGTAGTCGTGTCCTTCCCAGGGCGGTTCCGTCTCTGCCGCCCGGCGCACATCTTCTCTGGAAAGCCAGAACAGGCGGTCCAGGCGCCTGTCGTCCCAGCCAGCGTTCCGCAAGCGTTTCCGGCAGGAAGAGCATCCGGTCAGGAAATGCTGCGCCACTGTGGCCTGGCGCAAAGCCTGGGCAGGCGCAGCGTTCCGGAACAGGGCTTTGAAATCATCAATCGTTGGATGGCCTTCCCACATTTGCGACTCCTTCCGGTTGAGCAAACCTGCCACCTCGTCTACGCGCTCCTGACAGCCGCTTTGGTGATGAGGGGCGGCGCCTCCACGCCGCCCCTCGGTCTACCTCAGGAGCACTGACCCCAAGGATCGATACAAGACCCATAGGCCGGTGTCTCATACGCGCCCGGCGGAACAGGGGCCGGATGACTGACCGTAATGAAACCGGTCACCCACCTCACCACCGCTCCGAGCCATCCGCCGCCGACCACGGCTTGCACCGCGGGACGGCGGACGTCTTGGGGTTTTGCCTGGCCTGCCTGCGCCAGGGACAGCGTGAAACTGGACAGAACGACAGCGACAACAACAACCCGGAAAATAGAACGAAACATGAGAAACCCTCCTAGATAATCAACGCGAGACCTCCATGACCACCATGGCCATTTTGCTGCCCGCGAGACCAGCCAACCAGGAGATAAGAACAACTCGGCTGTGCAACTCGACTTCAATCTAAAGGTGTGGTTCCGCAATCAAAACGTGACACCTTCGATGCAAATTCAATTCGCGGGTCCTCACCGCGAGGAAAAGATCCACCTGCGATGTATCCGGTGCAAACAAAAGCGGCGGCGCTCTGTGCGCCGCCGCTCGGTGACCTCACATCCGGAGGCCGGGGTTACTTGTTCGCTGTGTTGCGCGACAGTGGCGCAAGCCGTGTGTTGAGGGAGCGGATCAGCTCCAGGGCCTGCTGTTCCTGCCCGGCCGCCTGCTGGAGCTGGAGCAGCGAGGCGATGGCCTCCCGTCCTACGCGCAGGGCGCGGAAGATGGGTACCGTTTCGGCCACGGTCCGTTTGAGCTCCTCCACTTTGCCCGCGCGCACGTAGACCGAGGCAAGGTCGAGGGAGACGAGAGCGACTTCGTAGGCGATCCCCCGTTCGAGGAAGCCGCGCCGTGTCTCGTCGAGCGTCGCCTCCGCAGCCCCCAGGTGACCGAGATCCCGTAAGAGTTGACCCTCCTGCCACCCGGCGCGCAGCCGAATGGTGGAGTTGGCATCGAACTCCTTGTACAAGGCGCGGACCTCGAAATAGATCGACAGCGCCTGCTCGGGCTTTCCGAGGTCGATATAGCCGCGGATCAGGTTGTGGCACGCCGCCAGGAGGAGATGTGGGTTCTCCTCGGGATCGATCTTGGGGATGGCACGGTTGAGCGTCTTGACAGCCGCTTCGGTTTCGCCGGCGTACAGCGAGGCGATGGCTTTCTGCACCATGGTGCTGGCAAGGCTGTGGCATTCACCGAGGTCATGGTAGAGCCCGCCGGCGCGATCGGCCATTTCAACGGCTTTCTGGAACTGCCCCTGGAACGTCCGCAGAGAGGCCAGATGCTCGAGCAGGCGTGCCCGCAGCAGCGGATCGTGCGTCCCGGCAGCGGAGAGACGCTGCGCGGAGGCCAATGCCTCATCGGCCGCATGGAGGTCGCCGCACACCCGCAGCGCGTTGCCGTATTGCATCCAGCCGCGGGCGCGCAGATCGGCCAGCCGCGCCTCGCTGCCGGCTGCGACTGTCGTACAGGCGTCGGCGGCGAGCCGGGCGAGGTTTGCCAGATGGGTCATCTGCCGTGGATCGTCGTAGCGCAGCAGATGGCTCTGGGCGATCAGGCTCCGCACCACCTCCGGATTGGCGAAGCGGGAATCCCGCGTCATGCTTTCGGCCTGCTGCTCCTCGGGAAGCGCGGCGAGCTCGGCGAGGAGAGCCTCGGGCACTACTTTCGAGCCGTCCTGGCCAAAGAGCTCCTCCAAGGCCCGCTCGGCGCCGGCAAAGGCCTGGCTGTAGTCGTAGCCCACCCAGGGGGCCTCCTTCTCATCGGCTTCCCGGACCTCTCCGGCGGACAGGGAAACGAGGCGAAGAAGCCGCCCGGCATCCCACCCAGCCTCCGCCAGGTGCTCCTGGCAGGAAGGACATCCCGCGAGCAGGTGCCGCATGGCCAAAGCACGGCGCGGCGCCTGACTCGGCCGAGGAGCCCTCCGAAAGAGCGCCTCGAAATCATCGGTCGTCGGATGGTCTTCCCACATTTGCGTCTCCTCTTCCGGTTCTCGCGGACCTCCGGGAGCCAGCCGCCCAGCGAGCGGCTGGTCTCCGGAGAGTCCGGTGCGCTTTGTGCTGTCCCTTCAAGTCCTTCTCGCTGCTACGGGCAGACACCCCAGGGATCGATACACGACCCCTGTGTGTGGACCGGATGCCTGCCACCATGGGTGGCCGGCTTACCGAAGAGTCCGGTCAACCACTGCACCGCAGCTCCGAGCCAGCCACTGCTCATTACGGTCTGCACGACCGTTTGGCGGCTGCTCTGGGGTCCTGTCTGGCCGGCCTGCGCCAGGGACAGCGTGAAGCTCAACACGACGACGACGACAACTACAACCCGGAAAAAAGAACGAAACATAAGAAAACCTCCTAGATAATCAACGCGGGACCCTCCATGACCACCACGGTCACTTTCCGCCCGCGAGACCAGCCACCAGGAGATCAAACTCGGCTGTCTGCTCAACTTGACTTCACTCATCTAGGTGTTGACCAGGGAGGAAACCGGGACAGGCCGTGACAACCCGGTGCGCGAAACCCGCGACAGGCTGCCCAGGTGGTGCGCAAACGCTAGCGCCGGGCATGAGCCGGACGGTTGGCCCTCGTGGGCCGTATAGAGGAGGTCATGCCGAAGAGTTGGCGCTCCGGGCGCATTCTGCGCAGCGCAGTCCGCACCCTTCTGACCGCCGCGGTCGCCATCGCCGCGCCAAAGTCATCAAGAGACTGTGACAAGCATCCAGATCCGGCGGCTTCAAGGAGCGCAGGGTTTTCGCAATCTCCGGGTCTCTCTTGGCCTCGGGAAACAACGCGAGATTCCATGCGATGGCTCCCATAGAAGTCTCGCTGGAAGGGAACCGGAAGCGCTGGCAGGGATGCCGA
Source organism: Thermoanaerobaculia bacterium (assembly GCA_036264355.1). Lineage (GTDB taxonomy): Bacteria > Acidobacteriota > Thermoanaerobaculia > Multivoradales > UBA5704 > UBA5704. The sequence goes on along the minus strand of DATARD010000275.1, from coordinate 583 downwards.
ACGTTGCGGCGGAGCGAGACAGAGGGAGCTCGGAGTCGATCGACTCCCGAGCGAAGTGGATTCACTCCGCATCAGAGCCGATCCTCTCTACATCAAAGATGATCGACTCTGCATCAAAGGCGATCGACTGTGGCCGGAGATGACGATCTCTGCCGCGGAGACGATCCACTCCGGCTCGGAGAAGATCTTCGCCGGCCCAGATACAACCTTCTTGAGGCGAGAGACGGTCTTCTCTGCGCCGGAGAAGGTTTACTCTGCATCAGAGTCGATGCGCTCCGCCGCGAAGAAGATCGTCTCTCATGCAGTGGTTCGTCTGGGCGAGGCCTCGTATCACGGATCAAATGGTAAGCTGTCTTCCACTCGGCTGGCACGGCCCCGGTCCTGGAGCTCGAGGCCGAGCAAGCTCGGGAGCTCGACGCACAGTGCCGGCGCTCCGACTCTCTGCTTCTGAGAGTCCCACTCTTTGCACTGGAGAGTCCGACTCTCTGCCTCTGAGAGTCCCACTCTCAACGGCAAAGGGTCCCACTCTATGCGGCTGAGACTCCGACTCTCAGCCGCAGAGAGTGGGATACTCAGCCGCTGA
>DATARD010000240.1:0-10143 GCA_036264355.1 Thermoanaerobaculia bacterium | reverse complement strand
GAAGCGGCGGTGGCAGAAGCTGCACGGGAGGACCTTCCACAGGGCGAGGTCCGGAGCGCCGTAGGGTCCGTTGCGCAGCGGGTCGGTCGGTCCCATCAGCATGAGGACCGGAACCCCGAGAGCGTGGGCGAGATGGGTCGGTCCCGAGTCGCCGCCGAGCACCAGGGCCGACCGGCGGATCAGCGCCGCGAGCCGCGGCAGGCCGCCCGCCGGCACCGCCTGCGCCGCGCCGCCGCTCGCCGCCACGACCGCCGTCGCCAATTGCTCCTCGCCCGGCGCCACCGCCACCCGGGTGGACACGCCGGTCTCTTCGCGCAAGCGCTTGACCGCCGCGCCCCACCAGGCCGGCGGATACACCTTGTTCCCCCATCCGGCGCCGGGGTGCAGCAAGGCAAACCGCTCCTCACGGGAGTATCCGTCTGATCGGTCCGATCCGTCCTTCTCCCCCCTGAACAACTTCGCCGCTCCAAAATCCGCCGGCTCCGCCGGAACTCCCAGAGCGTCCAGCAGCGACAGCATGCGGTCGACCGCATGGGTTCCGCGCGGCACCACCGGCTCGTTGATCCACACGGCGCTCGACGGTTCGCGCCGGTGCTTGCGGGCGGCGCCGATCCGGCGGTCGGCCAGGGTCAGCGCCGAGACGGCTCCCGCTTTGTGGTTGCCCATCAGGTCGAGGACGACCTCGGGAGCGAAACGGTCGAGGGCGGCGACGAAGGCGCCGAGCCCGCGGACCGTCTCCCCGGAGAACGGCCGCCGGCCCCAGGCCCGCAGGCGTACCGGCAACAGCTCGTCGAGGTCGGGATGGCCGGCGAGCACCGGCGCCATCCCCTCTTCCACCACCCAGCCGATCCGCGCTGCGGGAAAGTGCCGGCGCAGCGCGGTGAGCACCGGCAATGCGTGGATCACGTCGCCGAGCGCGCTGGTGCGGACGATCAGGATGCGGATGGCAGCCCCTTCACCTTGGTGATGAGGTCGCTCGTGGCATGGTCCTTGGGGTCGCCGACCAGGGCCGTCCGGCCGCCGTAGGCGCGCACGACCGGATACTCCGGCACGCGCTCGGGGGTTCCGTAGTCGGTTCCCTTGCAATGCACGTCCGGTTGCAGTTGGGCGAGGAGGGGAGCGGGCGAATCGCCGGAGAAGATCACCACGAAGTCGACCGGAGCCAGCGCGGCGAGGAGCTCGGCCCGTTCGGCGGCGGGCACCACCGGCCGGCCCGGCCCCTTGAGACGGGCGACCGAGTCATCGTCGTTGATCGCGACCACCAGCGCGTCGGCTTCCGCCCGTGCCGCCTGCAGGTAGCGCAGATGGCCGACGTGCAACAGGTCGAAGTGGCCGTTGGCGAACGCCACCGTCTTCCCCTGCGCTTTCAGCTCCTCCATTTTCCGGTGAAGCGCGCCGGCGCTCAGGACCTCCCCCATCGCACCTCCTCGAGCGGCCGCGGATCGCTCCGCACCGCCTCCCGCAGCTCGTCCGGCGACAAGGTCGCCGTCCCCATCTTCCTGACCACGACGCCGCCGGCGTAGTTGGCGAGGAGGGCCGCTTCGAACGGCGAGCCGCCGGCCGCCAGCGCCAAGGCGAAGGTGCCGATCACCGTGTCGCCGGCGCCGGTGACGTCGGCCACCTGGTCGGTGCCGTGCACCGGCAGGTGGGCCGCCAGGCCGTCCGCGAACAGGCTCATGCCGCGGCTGCCGCGGGTGATCAACAGGAAGCGCGCGCCCAGCCGGCCGCGCAACGTCCGCCCGGCGTCGTCCAGGCGGTCCGGATCGTCGCCGATCGGCCCGCCGAGGAGCGCTTCGGCTTCTTCTTCGTTCGGCGTCGCACCATCGAGACCTGCGAAGTCGCCGAGGCGATAGCGGCTGTCGCAGACCACCGTGGTGCCGGGTAGAGCGGCGCGGACGCGCGGCAGCAGCCCGGGCTCCACGGTGCCATAGCCGTAGTCGGAGAGGATGGCGGCGCCGATCTCGCCATCGTTCGTCCATTGGGAGAGGACCTTGGCGAAGCGGTCCCGTTCCGCGTCCGTCAGCTCCAGCCGGTCCTCGATGTCGTAGCGCACGATCTGCTGCTTGATCGAATGCCTGCCGCCGCCCAGGATGCGCACCTTGGTCGGCGTGCGGTAGCCGGAGCGGACGAGGATCCCCTCGGTCGTGACCGCGCGTTCGCGCAACGCCTCCAGCAATCCGCGCCCATGGGCGTCGTCGCCCACGACGCCGAGCGGCAGCGGCCGGCCGCCGAGCGCCGCCACGTTCGCCACCGCATTGGCGCCGCCGCCCGGGATCAGCGTCTCGCCCTGGTACGACAGGATGAGCACCGGCGCCTCGCGGCTGATCCGTTTCGGAATGCCGGTGATGAACAGGTCGGCCACCAGGTCGACCAGCATCGCCACCGGCCGGCCGGCCATGGCGTCGACCAGGCCGAGCAGGCGGTCGGTGGAAGGGAGCATTGGGTCCTTACGAGCCCGACCGCGCCAGCGCCGCCTTGATGACCTCGGGCGGCATTCCCGCCTGCTTCCACTTCACCATGTCGTCGGCCGACAGCGCGGCGGTCAGGCTGTGCTTGTTGACGTAGTCGAGGAGGAGGTCGGTGTCGAACCCCTGCTTCTTGAGCTTGACCAGCTCCGCGAGGAGGGCGGACGGCGTCATCGGAGGCGCGGCTGGCGCCATCGATGCCGCGGGAGCCGCCGCGCCGGCGGCATGCGGCGTCGCCTTGCCGTCCCAGGCTTCCTGGAGACCGGCGTCGCCGAACAGCTCGGAGCAGGCCTGCTTGATGGCCTCGACCAGCACCTCGTTGGCGTTCTCCTCGCTGCGGCTCTTGCCGAAGCGGTGGGAGTCGCCGCCGTGATTGCCCTCCCAGAGGACGCCGCCTTTGGCGTTCTTGAGCGTGAACGAGATCTGGATCTCGGCGCCGTACATGGCGCCCACGGCCTTGGTGCTCTCGTTCAGGACGAACTGGACGATCCGGCCGGTGAGGACGAGCGGCGCATCGTTCGCGGTCTTGATCCCCCAGACGGCGACCGCCTTCTGCACGGAGTCGGTGGTCCAGGCCAGCACGTTGCTGCTGGTGCGCAGGGGAAAGAACTGGTCGGTGTGGTCCTGGGTCTGTCCGATGATCGCCGGATCGGGGCCGGTGCGGCCATCCTCGATCACCAGCCTGACCGCCTTCGCGGTCATCGCCGCGCCGAGATTTGGCGATTGCCCCTGGAAGCTCGCCTGCGGCAAGGGGCGCAGAGCGATCTCCCAGGGACCGGTGGCCTTGGCGTGCGCCGCGGCCGTCGCGGCGGCAAGCAGCGTCAGGGCGAGCACTGCGATTCTCGATTTTCTGATCGTCGTCATTTGAGTTGATCTCCGCCGCCACTGTATGAAGGAAGGAGCCCGCGGTCAAATCCGGAATCGGATCGTGAGCGGGGATCTGGGAGATAATCCCCGGCACCGGCTTTGCCGAGCCGGACCGACATGCTCTCTCCCCTGATCCTCTCCTTCGCCATCCTGGCCGCCGCGGTCATCCTCTTCCTGAGCGACCGGGTGCGGGCAGACCTCGTGGCGCTGCTGGTCGTCGTCGCGCTCGGCGTCTCCGGCGTGTTGACGGCCGAGGAGGCGTTCTCGGGGTTCAGCCGCTCGGCGGTGATCACCATCTTCGCCATCTTCATCCTGGCCGCCGGGCTGGAGCGGACCGGCGTGACGCAACGCGTCGGCGACCTGCTGCTGCGCGCGGGCCGCGGCAGCGAGCAGCGGCTGGTGGTCATCGTGATGCTGGCCGGCGCGGGGCTTTCGCTGTTCATGAACAACATCGCCGCCGCGTCGGTGCTGCTGCCCGCGGTCTCGGGTGCCAGCCGGCGGGCGAGCACCAATCCGGCCCGGCTGCTCATGCCGCTCGCCTTCGCCACCTCGCTCGGCGGCATGGCAACCCTGCTGACCACCACCAACATCGTGGTCAACAGCCTGCTGCGCGACCGCGGCCTGCGCGGCTTCGGCCTCCTCGGCTTCGCGCCGCTCGGCCTGCCGATCGTGGCGGCCGGCATCGCCTACATGGCGCTGTGGGGACGGCGGATGCTGCCGTCCCGGTCGCCCGGCGAGATCCATGAGCACGCCAACCGGCAGGAGGCGGATCTGGCCGAGGTCTACCACCTCGGGGAGTGGCTCTTCCGGGCGGGTGTGCCGGCGGGCTCGCCGCTCGCCGGCAAGACGCTCGCCGGCGGCCGTCTCCGCGAGACCCTCGGGCTCGACGTCCTCGCCATCGAGCACCAGGGCCGGGTGGTGCCCGCGCCGCCGCCGGACAGCCTGATCGAAGAGGAAGACATCCTGCTGCTGAGCGGTGATCCGGCCGCGCTCAAGGTGGGCGGCGAGCTCGAAATCCTCCCCGGCGGACGGTGGCGCGAAAGCGACCTCGAATCGCCGTCGGTCGTCGTGCTCGAAGCCGTCCTCGCGCCGCGCTCGACGCTCATCGGCCAGACCCTCCGCGGCAGCCATTTCCGCGAACGCTACGGCATGATCGTCCTCGCCGTCTGGCGGGCCGGCCGCTCCATCCGCACCGGCCTCTCCGACCTCGAGCTGCATTTCGGCGATGGCCTGCTGCTGCAGGGAGACCGCTCCCGCCTGCCGGTGCTGCGCGACGAGCCGGACCTGATCGTCCTCGACAAGGGGGAGGAGAACGGCGAGAGCGAGAAGCCGCTGGCACCCGGCAGATCGATCCTCGCGCTCGCCGTCATGCTGGTGGCGCTGGTGCTCGCCGCCACCGATCTGCTGCCGGTCGGAGAGGTCATGCTGGGCGGCGCGCTGACCATGGTGCTGATCGGCGTGCTGAGCATGGACGAGGCCTACCGGGCGGTGGAGTGGAAGACCGTCTTCCTGGTCGCCGGCATGCTGCCGATGGGCATCGCGATGACCAAGACCGGCGCCGCGGGCCTGCTCACCCACGGCCTGATCGCCCTCCTCGGCGGTGCCGGGAAGGTCGGGCTCCTCGCCGGACTGGTGGCGCTCGGCATCGGGCTCACCCAGGTGATGCACGGCGCCGCGGTCGCCGCGGTGCTGGCGCCGGTCGCCATCCAGACCGCCGAGCAGGTCGGCGCCAATCCGCGCGCCATGGCGATGGGAGTCGCCCTCGCCACCTCGATGGCCTTCCTCACCCCGCTCGGCCATCCGGTCAACGCCCTGGTCATGGGGCCTGGCGGCTACCGCTTCCGCGACTACTTCAAGATCGGCCTGCCGCTCGTCCTACTGATCTTCGTGCTGATCGTTGCGCTGGTGCCGGTCATCTGGCGGCTGTGACGCGTCACGCAGCCAGGTCTCCCGGTCCAGCCCGTAGCACAACATCTCCTGTCCCAGATGCTGGATGCGGCCGAGCAGCCGTTCGCCGATCCGCTCGGCGGCCCGGATGGAAGCCCGGTTTTCCGGGTGGATGATGCTGATGACGCGGTCTTTTTTCAGGACGTCGAAGGCATGGGCCAGAGCCGCCCGTCCGCCTTCGGTCGCGTAGCCCTGCCCCCAGAAGCGGCACGCCAGAGCTCCTGCGAGCTCGAAGCCGGGCCAGCCGGCCGGCTCGGCGAAGCCGGCGATCCCGACGAAGCCTCCCGTCTCCCGATGCTCCAACGCCCACATGCCGGCATCCCCGAGCGGCCAGCTCCCCAGGAGAAACGCCATGTGCCGCCAGACCCGGCCCGGGTCCCACGGCTCCGTTCCAGTGCCCCGGAAACGCAACACCTCGGGGTCCGCATTGAGAGCGGCGTAATCGTCCATGTCGGTCTTGCGGAAAGCCCGCAGCAGCAGGCGTTCCGTGACCAGGGTCGGAATCGTGAAGGTGGTCATCGCTGGATCCCTCCGAAAAAACTTGTCCTTGGAGCCGGAGAGGGCAGACACTCCGGACGTAGGGACACCCTCTCCATGCGGGCAACGGCGCCCGATTGGTCTACGTGTCTCTGAAAGGAAAAGCCATGCTTCGCTGGGCTCTGCGCTTGCTCTATGTCATCATGTCGGCCTCCACGGACGGCGGTGGCGTCTGGGATCCGGACGGCCTCAACACCTCCCCGCCTGCACAGACGGACCGGGGCAGCGGCTGGGATCCTCTCGGTTAATTGATCGGCGGAGTCGCAGCGGTTGCGGCTCCGCTCTTTCTGGCTATACTGAGAGCGCGAGATTTCGCGATCCGCTAACTTCCGGCCTGCTTTCGCTTTCGTGAAGGAGAGGTGAATGTTTGAGGAGTCTCACGAGACTCTGGAGGGGTTGCGCCGGCTGTTCGCCGGGGAGACGTCGCCGTTCGAGGAGCAACGGGCCGCGGACCATTTGATCGGCTGCCGTGACTGCTGGTTGCTCGCCGTCCGCGCGATCGCCGCGCAGAGAGCCGCCGGCGTGCTCGTGGTCCAAGGTCCGCTCCGGAAGCTCGTGGAGCTCCACGACGAGGAGCAGGAGAGATCTCTCGATCTGGTGGAGGCGGAAGCCGCGTGGCCCGAGATCGAGGGCCTGACCTCCAAGGCCAAGCGGGAGAAGGTCCGCCTGACCCGGTCGCTCCACACGTTCGGGTTTCTGGATTTCCTCCTCGAAGCGGGCGCCGGGGCGGCCACTCCGGCAAAAAGCGAGGAGCTCTTCAACCTCGCCTTGGCCGCCGCCGAGCAGTTGCCCTCGTCCAAGTTTTCCGACGCAATGAAAAACGACCTCTGCGCCGAATGCTGCTCGGAGATAGGGAACGCTCGCCGCCGTCTTGCGCGGTGGTCCACGGCTCGCGACATCCTGAAGAAGGGCCTTGACTATACCGCGAGAGGAGTGAAGAACGGGGTCGCCGAGGGGAAGGTACTGCGGATCGAAGGAATCCTGGAAGATGATCTCGGCAACACTGAAGCTGCCGTTAAGCTTCTGCGCCGCGCGGCATCCCTCTTCGAGGCGGCAGGGCAAACCTTTCTTCACAGTAAAGCTCTCACCCAACTGGCCTACGTCTTGGTGGAGACTGATCCTGTCGAGAGCCTCCGAGTCATTGATCAGGCCCTGGAACTGATTCCCGTCGGCAACCCCCGGCTCGCGATGTTCGCGGAGGGTATCAAGATCAATTGCCTGATCGCCTTGGGCGCTCCCCAGGAGGCGCTTCTCCGGCTGATCGCGCTTCAATCTCTGCACAAGCAATTCCGAGACCCGCTCACACAGCTCAAGAGGAAGTTCACCGCGGCCCGCATCCTGGAGAGCCTCGGACGGCTCCAGAAAGCGGAGATCCTCTTTGAGGAGGTGATCGCCGGGGACCTCGAGCATGGGTTGATGAAGGACTACTTCCTGGACCTCCTCTACCTGTTCGGCTTCCATCTCCGGAGAGGGGAGAAGGATGCGGCGATCGAGGTCTGCCGGCGCGGCGCCGAAGAGCTGCCTGACGTTTTCGATGAGGAAGGACGCCGGGAACCGACGCCCGACCAGATGCGGGAGGTGTGGAAGAGCCTGGAGAAGGAGGTCCGGAAGGGAGGGGTGGACCTCGGCGCCATGACGGTGCTCAAGAACTACATCAAGGCGCACTGGAGAGCTCCGGCGAGCGAGCCGCCTTCGTTCGGCCCTCCTATGGTTTCACGCTGAGCCCAGTCTTTTTGATCTCTCCCACAGGAGGTCGGGAAAGTGGCTTTCCCGGTTTGCCGGGAGAACCCTTCGGTTCGTCCATCGCGCCCGTCGGACGGATACAATCCCCCCAGAGTGGGCGCGGACGAGCCAGACGAGCAGACGATCCTCGAGGCGGCGGGGGATCTTTTCGACTTGACGCAGCCGGACCCGAGCCCCGCCGACCGCCTCCGCGACCGGATCCGCACCGCCGGACCGATCCCCTTCGCCGTCTTCATGGACGAAGCGCTCTATGGCGACGGCGGCTATTACCGGCGAGACGACCTGCCGATCGGCGAAGAAGGGGACTTCGTCACCGGCTCCTCCTTCTCCCCGCTCTTCGGCCGCGCCACCGCCCGTCTGCTGCGCCGGCTCGACGCGGCGCTGGGCCGTCCGGCCGATTTCCTGGAGGCGGGAGCTGGCACCGGAGCCCATCTGGCGAACGTCGCCGCGACCTTATTAGATAGGGGAACAGCCGATCGGGAGACAGCGACCGGCCGCCGGCTCCTGGGCTGGGACCGCATCAGCCGGCCGCTTTCGGAAAGCGTCTCGCGGGTCACAGACCTGAAGGAGATCGAAAACGGCGGGATCATCGGGATGATCTTCTCGTACGAGCTGTTCGACGCCCTGCCGGTCCATCGCCTTATCGGCCGGGAAGCTGGACTGGGCGAGGTCTGGGTGGATCTGGACGACACCGGCGCGTTCACCTGGCGCGAAGACGAGCTGTCCGATCCAAGTCTCGCCGGTCTGCTCGGAGGCGCCACCCTCCAACCCGGCCAGGTGGCGGACCTGGCGCCCGGCTGGCGTCCGCTCTACGCCGAGCTGGCGCGCCGGCTCGGCCGCGGTCTCCTCGTCACCTGCGACTACGGCTACCAGCGCGACCGCCTCCTCGACGCACGGGTGCGGCGGCACGGCACCCTCGCCGCGTACACCCGCCAGCGGGTGCACCGCAACCCCTTCGTGAAGATCGCGGAGCAGGACCTGACGGCGCACGTCGACCTCACCGCCCTGCTCGAAGCGGGCGAAGCGGAAGGGCTCACCACCCTCGCCCTCACCCGCCAGTCCTTCTGGCTCGCCGCCTGCGGTCTCTTCACCGACCTCCAGGACGCCCCCCTGGAACAGCGCCGCGCCGCCATGGCTCTCCTCGATGGCGAAGGGATGGGCGAGGACATCCGCGTCCTCGTCCAGGCGCGGGGGGTGACGGCGGAAGGGCTGTTCGACGTCGAGCTGCCGGCGGGCTGATCTTGACTTGTACGTGAGACCGCCGTACAGTGGAGATCTGAAAGAGAGGAGCCTCGATTGCCCCAGGAACACCGCACTGCACGCATCGAAGCACGCATCACCCCAGATGCGCTCGCTGTGGTGAGGCGTGCCGCCGAGATCGAGGGCCGGAGCGTCAGCGATTTTGTCGTCGCTGCCGCTCGGAAGGCTGCGCAGAAGACGATTGAGGAGACCCATCTCATCCACCTCTCGGTGGAGGATCAGCGGCGTTTCGTCGAGCTGCTGCTCGATCCACCCTCGCCAGCCCCTGCGTTGGAACGCGCGAAACGTGCCCATGCGCGACTGATCCGCGAATCGCGGTGACTCCCCCTTTTCTCATCGAGGTTCTTGGCCCCGGCCACGCCCGGGCGGAGTTCTCAAGCGGCGTGGAGGCCCTCGACCGCTATTTTCGCGAGCAGGTGACCCAGGACGTACGCCGGCGGGCGACCGTCTGTTATGTCGTTCACGACGTGGCCAGGGCCAAGGTTGCCGGCTACTACACGCTTGCCGCGGCGGGCGTTGCGTTGGCTGATCTGCCGGAGGATCTCGTCAAGCGGCTCCCCCGTTATCCGTCTGTTCCCGTCGCGCGGTTAGGCCGCTTGGCCGTGGACCAAGCCTACAGAGGGCAACATCTCGGCGGCGCCCTTTTGTGGGATGCCGCGATGCGGGCCCTGCGCTCCGAAATCGCGGTCTACGCTCTCGTGGTCGATGCCAAGGATGAGCAGGCCGTCCGATTCTACCGGCACCATGGCTTCGCCACCTTCGGAAGCCTGCCCAGACAGCTCATCCTGCCGCTCGCAAACCTCGTGCTGCCGAAGGGTTGACGGCCCTCCTCCCGGCTCATCCGGGTCTGAGCAAAGCTCTGGCCATCTCATCCGCGCAAGATGACCGCGGAAGGGCTGTTCGACGTCGAGTTGCCGGCTCGCTGAGCCGGAGAGCTTCTTGGCTGCCGAAACGGCCTGCTGAGACGCTCGGAGAGCCTCCGGTCCATTGAGATTGCTTGCCGGATCGTCGAGAGAGTCTCCCACGGGACCCGGCAGTGGGACGGCCAACTCCGCAGATCCCGGCGCGCCTCCGGCCGGTTGGAGGACGTGGCTCCCGGGTTCTGCGCCCGCACCCGTGGGTTGTGTCTCGGAACCCGGCGGAGTGATGGACCAACCCATGGGGTTGGTGGTGCCACCCGCGGGTTGGGCGGCTCCTGAGCCGGCTTTGGTGTCTTCCGCCGCGGGTTTTTTGGCGGGTGAGCCGGCTGCCGCGCCTTGGCCTGAGGATTTTGCGGTCCGGCCCGGCGGCGGTCTCCCGGCCCACTGGTCTGGCGATGGCGGCG
>DATARD010000159.1:0-25723 GCA_036264355.1 Thermoanaerobaculia bacterium | reverse complement strand
GCTTGCCGTGCGCCGCTGGGGAGCCTTGGGCGAACGCCGAACGCCCTTGGAGCGGTGGGCTCGACTCTTTGTCAGCGCCACTCCAGAGCTTTTGGCTCTTGTCTTGGACCCTGTCGCCATGGCTCGCACTCGAGAACATCCACTCCTACAATTTTTCCTTGCGGAAGCACCTGATCCCAATAGAAAAAGACGCCTACTTCCCGAGCGCGCGGGGCTCAAATGGGCGGCTTAAACGATCACGGATGACCAGCACTTCTTCGGTCGCCCGCAACGCGCCGGCCTCGATCAGGCGCTCAATCCGAGCCCATAAAGCCGGAAAGACTTCCGGAGGATAGTAGCGGACCGAACCGTCAAGAATGGCGCTCGTATCGATGCTGTACTTCACACAGCCTCTCCAGCCGCCATTCTCCGGTAGACCAAGCCCTCGATCTTCGGTATGTGTTTGAGGCGCACGTCGAGAAACTCAGACAAGTCACTCGAGGTGATCTTCTCGCGATAGTAGCTCTCGAGCGCCAGGCGCGCAAAAAGGAGGCCCGCAGAGCTGAGCGCCAGTTGATAGGGAGGTGCGAAGCCGGCCGGCTTGTCAAGCTTCTGATACTCAGCCTGGTACTGCTCACGCTTGCGTCGATAGAATTCCTCGTTCGTTCGTCCAACCACCAGCAATCGGCGTACGATGACTTCTCGGCTGACCCAGAATCCGCGGGCCAGAGAAGCGATCTCTGTGTCTGACCACTCAACGGACTGTCCATGTGCTCGAACGACAGGATCGTTCGCCAATTCCTTTTCCGGCACTGCGACAGCACCTGCCACGTGGTTGCAGAAGACTTCAGCTCGTTGATCCGCGGGTGCCCTTGCTCCCTTTTCCTCAAGGTCGCAAAGGCCGCCTTCATCGAGCGTCAGGTGAGCCATCTCATGGAGCATCGTAAAGATGCGCCCCCTCACCGAATCCTTGATGTTCGCTGCGACCACCGGCAACGGACGGTCGCTCAGAGAAAATCCGCGCGCCTCAGAGACCTCGACTCCCGTTATATGAAAGACAAGAATACCCAGAGTCTCCAGCCCTTCTCTCCAGGCGTTTAGCGCCTCATATTCATTCTTCCAGCCGCGCTGACTCTGATTCTTTACAGCGAGAAGAGCCCGCAGCCGGGCGGCAACCAGCTCCGGATTCTCTGTCACCGCAGAAGCCGCAGAAAATTGGGGAGGCTCGACTCCGAGGGAAGAGAACAGATCTAAGGCGACCTGCCGGCGATAGCTGGCCCTCCGGATCTGGTACCTGAGCTCCGGCGACTCAGCCCCCGCTTCGCTCGGCAACCGCCGGAAATCATGCATCGCCTGAAACTTCTTGGGAGGCTCCGACAAATAGAAGACAGCCAGTGGCCTTTTGTAGATTCCCGCCAGCTTTCGGAGTTGGGCGATGGACGGTTTGGCTGCGCCCGTCTCCCAAGCGATCAGACGATCGGGTTTGACCTGAACCTTCCGAGCGGCATCCGCCTGGGAGTACCCCGCGTCCTCTCTGGCCCAGACCAGGAGCTCGGGTTTGACCAAGGCCTCTACCCTGCTTTGCACGGCATCCTCCGGCAAAGCTGCACTTTCCTTCTCCCGCCACTCATGACTCGGAGCCTAGCACAACCTCAGCCGCTGAGGGGACTTCCCTTGCCCCGACCTGCCCCGACCTGCCGCCAGCGGCTCAGAGCCAGGGGCCGCGAACCATCCGACTGGGTGAGTGAGGTGCGGCGCCGAGAACGAGCGCTACGCCTACCCACCTCCCCTCAACGGCTGCGGCTTCGTCGCTGCCTGATCTCTTCAGGTGCGGCTACCGCAGCCGCAAAGCTCTCATCCGCCGAACGCCTTCACGATCGCGTCGAGCTTTTCGATCGCTTCCGGGTGGATGTGCTCGGGGTGCATGGCCGCGGCGATCTCATGATAGCGGGTGTACGGGAAGCCGGGCAGGCCGGCCGCGGCGAGAAGCGCAGGGAGAATCTGGGTGCGCGCCTCGGTCGCCAGCAGGTAGGTCTCCACGAGCTTTCCCGGCTGGATCGGATCGGTCAGCAGAGGTCCGAGGTCTGCTTCCAGGAATCCTGCCCGCAGGCCCGCGATCTCCTCGTCGGAGAGCGGCGGAGGCCCAAGGTGCGAGCGCAGGAAGGCGGCGAGCCCTTCGGGATGGACCAGATAGCTCTCGATCTCGTACCTCCGCCAGCGGATGCGCTGCAACCCCTCGCCGATGATCTCGCTTCCGGGAAGGTTGGGATTGCCGTCGCGGTCGAGGATTTCCAGCCCCGGCAGATCCTTGCGGACAAGCTGCAAGATCTTGAAATGATCGCGAGAGGAGATCCCTTGGCCGCCCCGCCGTGCCTCGCTCACCGATTTCCGCCAGAACAGCCGGGTCGTGAGCAGCGGCAGCGCCGGATGATCGAGTGTCTTGGCCCAGGCGCGAAGGATTTCGAGGTCGGTGTAGTCTTCGACGTACAGGATCCCTGGAGCGGTCTGGGCCAGCATCACGTCGGTGTTGCTCAGTACGTGCAGCGAGCGAATGAGCTGCTTACGTTCCTCGGTATCGCCCAGAATCCTGGGCCGTGACCCCAGGAGAGCGCAAAGCTCACCCGGATCGACGGCATTGATGATCACCTCGGAATGGGTGGCGAGGATGAGCTGTGAGCCGCTCTTGCGGGCGTAGGCGCGAAGCTCGCTGTAGATCGCGTCCTGCAGGATGACGTGCAGGTGCGCGTCCGGCTCGTCGAAGAGCAGGGTGGCGCCCTTTCTCGTCAGGAGCGGCGTGAGCAGCGTGAGAATCTGCTGGAAGCCGCTGCCGGTGCTCGCGATGTCCAGCCGGGGAGCCTCCGGGCCGGCGCGGTACTCGGCGAGGATCACAGGGCCGGAGTCGTCTGGGGGAAGAATCTCGTAGCCAAAGAGGCGGCGGATCGAGTCTTCCAGCTCGCGCCAGGCTTCTCCCTGCCGGTGAGCCAGCGTCAGGACGACGTGGCCGGGGAGGCGAAACTCCACCTCGGCGAAGCGCTTGAATCGCCGTAGGACGAGACGCCGGATCACCAAGCCTCCCCGAGGCCCTTGACGACAATCATGGTGCCAAAGGCTAGCACCGGTCTTCTTGATTGCGAAGCCGAGGCGCCTGCGGTTCGATATGTCCCACGACGCCCCCTTGGACCGAGCGGCGCGCCTTCATCTCCAGACCTTCCTCATCTGCTCTCTGAAAACTCCCGCTCCCCCGTGCGCCGGATGGCGGAGGATCGCCGCCTCGACGCCCAATTCGCCGAGCGCCGCCTGCGCGGTGCGGCCCACTGCCAGCACGCGCACGGTGCCAAGCTCCGCGAACAGGGTTTCCAGCACGTGGAGGTTCGCCTTCCAGAGGGCCGGCTCGGGCGTGCGGTTGGAGAGCAGACCTGTTTTACCGAAGGGGTGCCAGGGGAATGAATTCCACAGGAGGGCTCCCGCCGCCGCGCCGCCCAGCGCATTCCACACCACAGATCCGGAGGGCTCCAGCCAGAGCGCCGGATTGCGGCTGGTGGGATGGAACGGCGGGCTGGACGCCCACGGCAGGCGGCGGCCGTCGTCGCCGGCGAGCTGGCGCTCGCTGGTGAAGGCGATTCCGGAAAAGCGCCCGCCTCGGAAGCCGAGCGCCTCGCCGATCAGCACGATTCGGGGCTGACCGACGCGCTCCAGATACGCCTCCAGATTCGCCCGCCGGGTCCGCGCCGCGCCGGGAAGGTCGAGGGCCGGGTCGGCGTCGCGATAAGGATTCACTACGCCGGGCGCTGGGCCACGCGGGCCGCGGTAGAGGAGACGGATAAGGGGAGTCAGGTCCAAGCGGACAGCCTATCAAGGATTCACACCCAGATCTCCGAGGGAGAGAGCCGGGAGTGAGGGCTCCTGTCCGCGCCGCGCCCGTTAGCCGCCCAGGCAACAGACCGGGCAGATCGGACAGCGCGGGCATCCGCAGTGCTGACAGACCGGGTCTCCAGGATGGCAAAGGGCTGGCGGCGGCAGGGTGGCGCTGGCGAGGGCCGCGCCTCCCAGAGCGAGGGCGAGGGTCAGACCCAGCAGGCGGATTCGTTTCGACATGGGGCGCCTCCTTGGTAAGCAGTCATTGCGACGAATCTACCACGGGTGCGCGGAACAGGTAGTGCCGCACGCGCCACTCCGCACCGCCCGCGGCTCCGAACAGCTCGGCGCAGGCCATAATGCCGCGCGTTGGTCTGGTCCACAGATTGCATCCAGGCGGAAAAAGGAGGAGGCCATCACCATGCCCGAGAAAAAGACCATCGAGAAAGCCAAGAAAGACAAGAGCGAAGGGAAGTCTGCGAGCACGCAGGCCGGTGAGTTCGTCCATCAGGAGATTGACCACGTCAAGCAGGGCAAGCACGGAGCGCGGTCGACCAAACAGGCGATCGCGATCGGTCTCTCCGAAGCGCGCCGCGCCGGCGTGAAGGTGCCGGCCTCCAAGACCGCCTCCAAGTCGGCGAAGAAGAAAGCCGAGCACGACAACGCGGCGGGAGCCAAGGGAGCGAAGAAGGTTTCGGCCACCCGCTCGAAGGCGACCAGCGACGCGCTCAAGAAGGAAGGGCACTCCGCCGCCTCGACCAAGTCTCTTTCGAAGCAGGCGAAGTCGGCCGCGGCAAAGCGCACCGCTTCCGATCGCTCCGCCTCGGCCCGCAAAGCGGCGAAGACCAAAGGCCCCGAGGAGCGCTCCGCCGCGGCGCGCAAGGCGGCGCGGACGCGCGAGAAGTCGACGTAGCCTTCAGGGCGCGAGCGTGAACGCGATCACATAATCCCCGAGCGGTGCGAAAGGCAGCCCGTGGCCACCGGCGGAGATGACGACGTATTGCTTGCCGTCTGGGCCGCGGAACGTCAACGGCATGGAGCGCGCGCTGGTGGGAAGATCTCCCTTCCAAAGCTCCTTGCCGGTGACTACGTCGAACGCGCGAAGAACGGAATCGAGCGTTCCGGCCGTGAAGATGAGGCCGCCGGCGGTGATGATCGGGCCGCCGAGCGAGATGGAGCCGAAGCTTTCCGGCGGCGCGCCTGCCGGCCCCATCGCCGGAATGTGACCGAGCGGCACGCTCCATTTCAAGGCGCCGGTGTCCGCGTCGACGCCGTTCAGCGTGCCCCACGGCGGCGGCGTGCACGGCCACCCTCCCGGCGCGCGGAGCATGCGGCGCGCCATGCCGTAGGGCGTGCCGGCCTGACGGGCGAATTCCCAGCCGCCGCTCAGGTCGCGGCTGTTCGCGGAGTCCTCGCGGTCGAAATTGCCCCGCGCAATCAAACGGACCTCCGCCGCCAGATTGTTGACCGGAATCACCAGCAGGTGATTGGAAGGATCGTACGCCGCGCCACTCCACGACATGCCGCCGACATTGCCCGGAATCACCAGCGATCCGCCCAGGCTCGGCGGCGTGAAGATCCCTTCCGACCGGAGCTTGGCGATCTTCTCGCGGCACCACGCGCGATCGGCCTCGGGACCCTGGATCTCGTCGACCTTCATCACCTGCGGAGCGAGCGGCTTGGGCGCCACCGCAAACGGCTGCGTCGCCGCCGCCTCTTCGCCCACCACGTCGCTCTTCGGCACCGGCCGCTCCTCGACACCGAAAATCGGCGCGCCGGTCAAGCGATCGAGAATGAAGAAATTGCCCGTCTTCGAGCCGACGCCGACCGCGGGAATCGTCCGGCCTTCCTTATGAACGTCGAACAACACCGGCGACGAGGCGACATCGTAATCCCACAGGTCGTGGTGCACCGTCTGGAACGACCACACGCGCTCGCCGGTGTCGGCGCGCAACGCCGTGACCGAATTCGCATAGCGGTTGTCACCCAGCCGCTCGCCGCCGAAATAGTCCGGGCTGGCGCTGCCGGTGGGAACGAACACCAGGTTGCGCTCGGCATCGACACTGATCACCGACCAAGCATTGGCGGCGCCGGTCCGCTGCGCGCCGCCGTTCTTCCACGTCGCCGCCGCGGGATCTTTCGGATCCTGCGGGATCGGATCCCACGTCCATTTCAGCTTGCCGGTGAGAGCATCGAAACCGCGCACCTCGCCACTCGGAGCGCTCACCAGATTGTTGTCCGCGATCCCGGAGCCGACCACGATCGTGTCACCAGCGATGGCTGGAGGAGACGTCTCTTCATAGTCCGCATACCGGTTCGCCGGCACCGGCAGGCGCAACCCCCGGCGGAGATCGATCACGCCGTTTTCGCCGAACCCCGCGCAAGGCTGGCCCGTCGTCGCATCGACCGCGATCAGATGCGCGTCGATCGTCGCGATGAAGATCCGCCGCTGGCCCGACGGAGCCTTCCACGTCGAAACGCCGCGGCTGGCATAGTCGCCATACCCCGCGTCCTTGTCGATCTTGAAACTGTAGGACCACCGCTGCCGGCCGGTCACCGGGTCGAGCGCGATGATCCGGCCGAGCGGCGTCGGGAGATACAGCGTGCCGTCGACATAGATCGGCGTCGCCTCAAAAGCGGTCGGCTTCGAGCCCTTGGGCTGATAGGCATCGCCGGTGCGGAACGTCCAGGCGATCTTGAGGGCGTGGACGTTCTCACGGTTGATCGTGGCGAGCGGAGAGAAGCGCTGGCCGCCGGGATCGTGGCCCCAGGTAGGCCAGTCGGTGGCGGTTTCCTGGGCGGAGGGTTGGGGCTTCGCCGGTTGTGCTTGCACGGCGACAGGGATGGCGAGCAGCGAGGCGGTCAGGGCGGCCAAAATCAGAACCGCGGTCTTTGGGATCATGGCTCGCATCATATCCTGCCTCCTAAATGGGACATCTCTTCGGACTGTTTTTTCAGTGCTTCTTTTCTGAGCTCTTCGATCAAAGCGCCGATCTCAGCCTCGTAGGGGATCGGTTCGACCTTGGTGGGATCGAACGGCGGAAGCTGCGGCTCCGCCTCGCCGAGCTCGGTCAAGAGATCACGACACCGTTTCAGGTCATACGGTCCGGAGGCTGGAGGCATGGGAGTGGGCTAATCCTCGTGATCTCTTGAGTTTAGCCAACCCTATATCAGCCAAGGAGGCGCGTCAACGCGCGGGCCGTTTTGTCTGCGGGTAGGAACCGGTTATACTCTCTCCGTGAAGACGGCTGTTTCTGTCCCCGACGATCTCTTCCAGGCCGGCGAACGCTTTGCCAACCGTCTCGGGCTCTCTCGAAGCGGGCTTTACGCCAAGGCACTCCAAGAGTTCCTCGCTCGACACGACGACGACGAGATCACGCGGCGCCTCGACGAGATCTATGCGCACGAGCCTTCAGCCGCCGATCCCGCAGTCTCCCGCTTAGCCGCCAGATCCCTGCCCAAGGAATCATGGAAATAGCGCGGGGCGAGGTGTGGTGGGCTGATCTGCCCGAATCCGAAGATTCATCGCCCTCTGGCACACGGCCGGTCCTCGTCGTTCAGTCTCGGGCGTTCAACCGGAGCCGCATCCAAACCGCCATCACCGCGGTTATTACCGGCAATCTGGCGTTGGCGGCGGCTCCGGGCAACATCGAGATCTCTCCCCGGGAGTCCGGCCTACCTCGTCCCTCTGTGGTCAACGTATCTCAACTGTTCACCATTGACAAGCAATCTCTACGCTCGCGCTCGGGCCGGCTCACACCCTTCACCATGGAGATGGTGGACGAGGGGCTTCGCGTTGCGCTCGGGCTTTGACTCATACCGCTGGAGAACTATTTCGTCTCGACCAGGCCCATGCGATTGCCGGCCGGGTCTTTGAACAGCGCGAAGGTTACGACATTGGGGATCACGGTACGCGGCATGTCGACCGTTCCGCCCGCGGCCTTGATCTTCTCCAGCGCGGCGTTGATGTCAGGCACGCCCAGATAGATGATCTTCTCCGGCGGATCCTGACGCAGCGTGCCGTCCAGCGCGCCGGTCTTGATGCTGTTGTTGGCGTCGATGTTCCAGTCGAAGACGCCGGCATAGAAGCTCTTCAGCTTGGCGGCGTCGGGACCGGCGATGTCGAAGAACACGATCGGCGCTGGCATGGCTGGTTTCTCCGTTGGCTTGGCGTCACCCGCGAGAGCTACGGACGCGAATCCGCAAAACGCGGCGGCAATCAAAATTCTTCGCATAGATTTTCTCCGGGCCTATTGAGGCGTGATCGCGCCAGGCTGAACGCGAGCCTTCCCGTGCTGCGCCTCGGTGATCGCCTCGATGAGCATTTGATCCGCGACGGGGTCGCGCTGTCCGCCGCTCCGAATGTGCTCCGCGTACCAGGCCACGAGCAGGCCCGCGACGTTGGATTGCGGACCCTGCAGGAAAATGTCGGGGTCGATGCCGGAGCACTCGCAAAGGGCTTCGATGGGCTCCGACTCGAAGGAGATCTGTCGCGTCAGCGGGTCTCGCGTGAGCTGCAAGCTCGCGAAATCGATCTCCTCGGGCAGCAGAATCTTGAGCATGGTCATGGCCGTTCGTTGCCTCCTCCAGGAAGAGGATAGCCCAGGATGGGCACCGTGCCGCTGGAAGAGGGCTTCGAGGTCCGGACGCACCTCTTCCGTGAGTTGGTCGAGCTCGCGGCGCGAAGGGCGGTCCGTGGGGCGGAGCCGTGACATTGGAGATCCTCTTCAGGCTATAAGGTGCTGCAACCACTTTGTCTGCTGCAGACCAAGCTTCGTCCGCTGCGGATCACGCTTCGTCTGCGCCGGACGAAACTTCGTCCTCGCCCGACCAAGCTTCGTCTGCAGCAGACGAAACTTAGTCCCTGCCAGATCAAGCTTCATCCGCGGCGGACCAAGCTTCGCCCTCGCCAAATCAAGCTTCGTCTATGCTGGACCAAGCTTCGTCCGCCATGGATCAAGCTTCGTCCACGCCGGACGAAACCTCGTCTGCGGCGGACGAAGCCTCGTCTGCGCGGGACCAAACCTGGCGGACGACGGACCAAGCCCCGGCGACGCTCGACATCCTGTACGATTCCGCGCCAGTGATGAGGGAAAATCACCGGGCCGATCGTTTCATGGCGGAACGGCACGGCCGTCACGGAGGTCCTCTGATGAAGATGTTGAAGACGCTGCATCCGCGGCTCCACCGCCGCTTCCGCTTGTCCGCTGTTCTCATGCTCGCCCTTTTCGCGGTGGGTCCGGCCGCCGTTCGGGCGTTGGAGCCTGAGCAGCCTCCCGTCGATCTTCTCTGGGGTGTGAAGATTCCGCTCCGCGACGGCGTGGAGCTCAACGCCACCGTCTACAAGCCGGGCGGGCAAAAAGAGCCGCTGCCGGTGGTGTTCACGTTCACCCCGTACACGGCCGACAGCTATCACGATCGCGCTCTGTACTTCGCCCGCCACGGCTTTGTCTTCGCGCTCGTCGACGTGCGGGGCCGCGGCAACTCCGGGGGACGCTTCGAGCCGCTGGCCCACGAGGGACAGGACGGATACGACGTCGTCGAGTGGCTCGCCCGCCAGCCGTGGTCGAACGGCAAGATCACGATGTGGGGCGGCTCCTACGCGGGCATGGACCAGTGGCAGACGATCCGCGAGACGCCGCCGCATCTGGCGACCGCCGTGCCGGTGGCTGCGGTGGGTCCGGGCATCGACTTTCCGATGGGGCGGAACATCTTCTATTCCTATGACATGGAGTGGCTGACCTACACCAGCGGTCTCACCGCGAATCGTAACCTTTTCGGCGAATCGTCGTTCTGGATGCAGAAGTTCCGCGAGCTGTACCTGGCGCACCGCCCGTTCCGCGAGCTCGACCAGGTAGTCGGCAACCGCTCGACCGTCTTCCAGACCTGGCTCGCCCATCCGACGGTGGACGCCTTCTGGAAGGCCATGTGGGCGACGCCCGAGCAGCTCGCCGCGATCCGCATCCCGCTCCTGACCATCACCGGCCACTACGACGCCGATCAGGGCGGCGCCCTCACCTGGTACCGCTCGCACATGCGCCATGGCAACGCGGAAGCGCGGGAGAAGCATTACCTGATCATCGGACCCTGGGACCACGCCGGCACCCGCACGCCGAACGCCGAGGTCAATGGCCTCAAGTTTGGTGCCGCGAGCCTTGTCGACATGAACAAGCTGCACGTCGACTGGTACGGCTGGACGATGAACGGCGGGCCGAAGCCGGAGTTTCTCAAGCAGCGAGTGGCCTATTACGTTCCCGGTCCGGGCGCCGAAACCTGGAAATACGCCGACAGTCTGGAGGGGGTCGAGGCGGAGCGGCGGACGCTCTATCTCGGATCGGACGGCGGCCGGGCGGACGACGTCTTCCACTCCGGCCGCCTCAACGCGTCCACGCCGCCCGCTCCGGCGCTCGCGGATCGCTGGATCTACGATCCGCTGGACACCCGTCCCGCCGAGCGCGAGCCGACCAGCGACAGCAACACCAATCAGCGTGCCTCGCTGAACCTGTTCGGAGCCGGCGCCGTCTATCACAGCGAGCCGTTTCCGGAGGCCGTCGACATCGCCGGCCAGGTGAAGATGTCGCTGTGGATCTCGCTTGACGTGCCGGACACCGACTTCCAGGCGGCGCTCTACGAGATTCTGCCCGACGGCGAGAGCGTCCTGCTGACCGCCGACTACCTGCGCGCCCGCTACCGCGAGTCTTTGGAGAAAGAGAAGCTCGTCGAGCCCGGAAAAGCCGAACGCTACGACTTCACCGGCTTCACCTGGTTCGCCCGCCGGATCGCGAAGGGCAGCCGGCTGCGCCTGGTCGTCTCGTCCCCCAACACGATCTTCCTCGAAAAGAACTACAATTCCGGCGGAGTCGTCGCGGACGAGTCCGGCAAGGATGCGCGCACGGCCCACGTCACCCTGTTGCACGACGCCGCGCACCCGAGCGCATTGGAGATCCCGATCGGGAAGTGAGCCGGCGGTGCGGCAGGCCCTCCGCCGGCAACTCGTGGTAGTCTGAATACCATGAAGAATGCCATTCAGACGACCATCGACTCTGCCGGTCGACTGCTCTTGCCCAAGACCGTTCGCGATGAGGCGGGAGTCCTGCCGGGGATGGCCCTCAGGGTCAGTGTCCAAAACGGCAGGATCGAGCTCGAGCCGGTGGCGCGAGAGGTCCGGATCGTGCAGAAGGGACCACTTCGCATCGCCGTCCCAGTCGAGGAAGGACCCTCGCTCACGGAAGAGACCGTGGAGAGGGTGCGCCGGGAGATCCGAGAGCATGGCTCTTGATCCCGAGGTCATCACGGCGGTCGATACCAATGTCGTCGTCGCCGGGCTCCTCTCCTGGCATGCGCATCACGAAATGGCTTCAGCACAGCTCATCGCACTTCTGGAGAGCCAAACCGAGATCGTGCTCCCTCTCCCCGCCCTCGTCGAAGCCTATTCGGTCATGACTCGTTTGCCCCCTCCACACCGGCTCAGCTCGAAGGACGCGCTCGAGATCCTCGAAAGCTCTCTTCGCCACCATGTAACTCTCATTGGGCTCGATGGAGACGAAGGATGGACGCTGCTCCAGGACATCAGCCAGCGCTCCATCATTGGCGGGACAACCTACGATGGGCTGATCCTGGCTTGCGCGCGCAAGGGCGGCGCCCGGCGGCTTCTGACCTTCAACCGCTCACACTTCGAGCGGATCGCAACCGAAGAGATCGAGATTGTGGTCCCCGGCTCGCCGGCTGCCGAGCCCTGAGGAGAGACTCTGAAGAGGACTCTCGCTGAGCTGAAGAGGACTCTCGCCGGGCCGAGGAGGACTCTCTCTGAGCCGAAGCGGACTCTCTCCAAACAGAGGAGGACTCTCTCCGAGTCGAAGCGGACTCTCGTCAAATCGAGGAGAACGAGCGTCCCTCTCGTTTGATCGAAGGCCGCCTGGCTTGATGGAGCGTCCCTGTCGCTTGATCGAGCGTCGGCCTCACTCGATGGAGCGTCCCTCTGACTTGATCCGGTGTCCGCCTCACCCGATGGAGCGTCCCCCTGACCTGATGGAGCGTACCCCTGACTGGTTCGCCCGCCCGCCTGACCTGATTGGACGCATGCTCGCCTATGGGGCGGTGGCACCTTTGACCGGCGGAGTCCGCCGCAGCTCGGCGACGATGCGATCGAGGAGAGAACGGTCGACCTGCTCGGCCTCGGCGGCCTTCTGGAAGAGCGCGACCGCCGCCAGGGCCTCGGGATGGAGGTCGCGCGACGCGAAGATCGGCACCATCCCGGCGCTCAGCCGCTTCAGCTCGGCGGTGTCTCCCCGCTGGGCGTACACGGTCGCGAGGTCGAGCAGCACCAAGGCCGCGTCCAGTCCGATTTCGTGCTCGACGAAAAAGTCCCGCGCCGCCTTCAAAGCCGCCTCCGCTTCCTCCAGCCGGCCGAGATCGCGGGTGATCCGCCCTTCCAGCCAACTCAACCGCGCCCGGTGGCTCGGCTCGCCGAGGTCCGCATAGAGACGCCGTGCCTTGCGCAATGTCTCCAGCGCCTGGTCGTGCTCACCGCTGTCGTTGAGGAAGCCGGCCAGGTTGTGGTGCGCGGAAATGAGCAGCCGCGGATCGTCCATGGCCTCGATCCGCGAAAGGCCCTGGCGGAGGGAGCGGACCGCCCGCTCGAACTGGCCGTCATAGCCGAAATACAAGCCCTTTTGGACCATCGTCTTGCCTTCGAAATGGCGGTCCCTGGCCGAGCGGTAGATGCGGAGCGCGCGATCAAGCAGCTTGACCGCCTCGCGGAACCGGCCTTGCGAGCTGCGCAGAGAGGCGCGGAAGCTGAGGATCTCGGCCTCCGTGTACGCCTCGCCGCCGCTGCGCTCCAGGTGTGCCTCCGCGCGGTCCAGCGCCTCCTCGGCGCTCCGCAGGTCCGAAGCGACTCGGCAGGAGTTGCCGAGAACGGCCCAGGCCATCGCCTGGGTGTCCTCCACCAACCCCTTGCCATACCACCTGGCATCCAGCCGTCCGGAGACCTCGACAGCAAGCCGGGCGACTTCAACCGCCGCGCCGGCGTCGTCGCACCACAGCGCCTCGCTCCGCTCCAGGAGAAGCTGGCAGATCTTGAGGCCATGGAACCGCACCTCCTGGATCAGGATCTGGCGTTCGGCACCGGGCCGGGCGAGGAGCTCGCCGACGAGCGCTGCCGCCTCGTCGATCTCCCCGGAGAGCGCTTCCTCCCGATCGCCGGCCTTCCGGGCGGCGTGGTCAATGGCCTGTCCATGCTCGTCGTTGCTCGTGCGCTCACTCATCGTCAAGCTCCTCCGTGGCAGGGTTGCGCAGCTCGCCGGCTGCCTTGTCGATCGTGTCCAGAAGCCACCAGCTCCGGTTGCGGATGCGGCCCCATTGATAGGAGAGCCGGAGCAGCGCCTCGCGCAGCAGCCTCTCGGCATCAGCCTGGGAGATCCCGTGCCGCTGAAAGAGGGATTCGAGGTCCGGACGCATCTCTTCCGTGAGTTGGTCGAGCTCGCGGCGCGAAGGGCGGTCCATGGGGCGGAGCCGTGACATTGGAGATCCTCTCCAGGCTATAAGGTGCTGCAACCACGGAAATCCTGGCATAGGAAAGACCTGGAAGGCAAGAACCGGGGCGAATCGTGTCGATCCGCCCCGGGGGCTGTCCGTCTAGCCGTTGGGATCGATCGTCCAGTGGTTGTCACTCGTGGCGCAGGCCGCTCCGCCGTTGGGGTCGATCCCCCAGCGGTTGTCGCAGGCGGAAGCGGTAGCGCTCTGCGGGCCGCCCGGCCCCGGCAATAGGGCGCCGAGGAGATTCCAGAGCACGGCAACGAGTCCATGTCCACCAGAGATCGCTGGTTTGGATGGCTTAGCCATCGCAGAGGCCGGAAGGAGGAGCGCAGCCAGAAAGACGGCTGCCACGGCAGTTCGAAGGGAGCTAGGGCGCATGAGCACAAACCCTTCCCGGGCAGGGCATCCGCGCGCCTTCAGTGGCTTGCTTTGCCTGCCCTCAAGGGAGAGTGTGCATCGGGGGCGGTGGCGTCGATGAAACCGGCTTGGTCACGTCTTCGACGAAGCGCTTGATGTTGTCGAACCGGCGGCTGAACCGTACTCTGCAGCGACTTCGATCGTGCCGACGATGTTGTCGCCCCCGGAGCGTTTCCTACTCGACCGCCAGATCGTCCAGCGTCTTGCCGGCTGCCAGGGCGTCGTTCACCCAAGTCGGGCGTTTGCCGCGGCCGGACCAGGTCTGGGACGGATCGTCTGGATTCCGGTATTTCGCCGCGACGGTGGCGGCGCCGGCGGCACGGCCTTTGGACTGGCGGCCGAGGAGCTCTTCCGGGGTCATCCCGATGCTGCCGGCCAGCTCGCGGATCTGGTCCAGCACCCGCTGCTTCTCCGCCTCTTTGCGGTTCACGATCTCGGTCTGGATTTCCTTGCCGAGGTCCTCGAGCTCCGGGATCGAGAGCTTGGACAGGTCGATGCTGTTCGATTTCGCCATAGTCCCTCCATGGAAAGGAGGGCAGTGTATACCCATTCCGCGACGGCGGAGGAGGGGATAGCATGGGACGCCATGGCCGATCTCCCGCCGCCTTCCGCCGCCGTCCTCGACCTCCTCGGCTTCCTCGCGACGGCTCGCCGGTTCGACGAGCGGGACCGCGACACGTTGCGCAGGATCGAGGAGTTTGTCCGCGCCAACGAGGACTGCCTGCTGCGGTCGAACCTCGCGGGGCATCTCACCGGCTCGGCGTTCGTGGTGGACCGCGGCCGCGAGCGGCTGCTCCTGATCCACCACAAGGCGCTGGGCCGCTGGCTGCAGCCGGGCGGACATGCCGACGGCGATCCGGATCTCGTGGCGGTGGCGCGGCGCGAGGTGCTGGAGGAGACCGGCGTCGGCGCGCTCGATCTCCTCGTTCCGGGTCCTTGGGATCTCGACATCCACCTGATTCCGGAGCGGCGCGGCGTGCCGGCGCATCTCCACTACGACGTGCGGTTCCTGTTTTCCGCCGGCGGCGGGACGGATCTCCAGAGCGACGAGCGGGAAGTCCACGCCGCGGCCTGGGTGCCCCTCGCCGACCTCGCGAGCCTGGGGATCGAAGAATCGGTGCTGCGCCCGGCGGGACGGATCGCGCTGCTACAGTAGAGCTCGGAGGAGGGAGAGCGATGCCCAAGGCAGCCGAGACACCCGATCAGGAGACCGTCCGCCACCAGAGGCGGATTGCGGAGAAGCTGTCCATCCCCCGGATCGAGCGGCACATCTTCCTCTGTTGCGATCCCACGAAAGCGAAGTGCTGCGGCCGGAAGCGGTCGCTCAAGGCGTGGAAGTTCCTGCGCAAGCGGCTCAAGGAGCTGGGGCTCGCCCGCAAGGGCGGCGTCTATGCGAGCCGTGCCAACTGCCTCGACATCTGCTGCGGCGGTCCCATCGCGGTGGTCTATCCGGACGGGACCTGGTATGGCCACTGCGATCCGCCGGTGCTGGAGCGCATCCTCCAGGAGCACGTGATCGGCGGCGAGCCGGTGCGCGACTATCTGATCGTCGAGCGGCCCCTCCCGGCGTAGGCCCCAAAGCAAAGAGCCCGCAATGGAGCTATTCTGGAGATGCATTGTTACAATCTAAATTACAGTGAAGGGTTGTTATCTTTTTTTGAGATCGCTTCCTACTCCCCCGCCGGCCGCCGGGCCGCCCGCCCGACCAGCCAGGTGAGGCCGGCGGCGATGCCGGCCCATTGCAGCCCTCCGGCGAGGAGGCTCCAGACGAGGAGGCGGGTGCCGGCGAGCTCGAGGTAGAGGAGGGAGAGGGGGAGGTCGAGCCAGACGAGGATGTTGCCGCGGTTGAAGATGCCGCGGGTCTGCCAGATCCAGAGGGCGGTGAGAGTGTGGAGAACGAGCCCGGTGAGCGCGGCACGGAGAAGAAGGTGGCGCTTCATGGCGCGGTTTCCTCGCAGATGGCATCGGCGGCATTGGCGGCGAGGCGGAAGCCGTAGTCGGCGTAGCGCAGATTGGGCGGGATGGCCGACCGGGCGGCGCAGCGGCTGACCTTGATCTGGTGCCGCCAGGAGCCGCCGCGGGAGGCGCGGCGGGTGCCGGTCTCCGGGCCGCGTGGATCGGCGAGCGGCGAGACGGCGTAGAACCCGGCGTCGTACCAATCCGTACACCATTCGTGGACGTTTTCGCCGAGACCGAGGAAGCCGAGCGGGTGGAGCGACGGATAGGCGTCGACCGGCTCGGGTCCCTGTTGCCAACGGCGATGGTAGTCGGGCAGCGTCTCGGGTGGATCGTCGCCCCAGGGGTAGAGCACGTCGCGGCCGGCCCTGGCGGCGGCTTCCCACTCGGCTTCGGTGGGCAGGCGGATGCCTCGGACGATGGACGCCTCGCGGTCGTTCAGCCAGGCACAGAAGGCCATCGCATCTTCCCAGGAAGGTCCGACCGCGGGCATGCGCGGATCGGCGAAGGCCGGGTCGTGCCAGAATGGCGGCGCCGGGTGGGCGGTCGCGGTGAGGAACCCCTGATACTCCTCGCGTGTCACCTGGGTGCGGGCGAGGAGGAAGGGCCGCAGGCGCACCTCATGGCGCGGATTCTCATTGTCCCGCGGACCGCCGCCCATCCACAGCCGGCCGCCGGGCAGCGGAATCCACTCGGTCGTCATATGGTTAGCATAGCGTGACATCGGCGCACCGGCCGGCCGGGATATCATTCCTCCAGTCTTCCGGCGACGACTGCACCTTCCACGGAGATCTCTACGCGCGTGACTGCGAATGAAATACTTCGGCTCGACCTCGTCGCGGAGGGTCTGCTCGGCGGTCTGCCGGCGGCGTTTCTCGCCGGCTCCGACCGCGATCTGCTGACCCCTCTGCGCTTTCTGGCTCCCGGCGAGGTGCCGTCCGGACGGCCTCCCGCCGGCCATCTCCGCCGCGAGCTGGCCGCCGCGCTGGCGGTGAGCAACCGCGGCTATGGCCATCCGGGCGCCGACGAGCTGGCCCGCAAGCTCGCCGATCCGGCGACCCGCGTGGTGGTCACCGGCCAGCAGCCCGGCCTCCTCGGCGGCCCGCTCTATGCGTTCGCCAAGATGGCCGCCGCGGCGCGCTGGGCGGCGGAGATCGAGGCGCGCGGCGAGCCGGCGGTGGCGATCTACTGGGTGGCCACTGAGGATCACGACTGGGCGGAGGTCTCGGCGGCCGTGGTGCCCACGCCGGAAGGGCCGCGGAGCTTTGATCTCGGTGCCGATCCGCAGCCTCTGGCGCCGGTGGGGATGCGGAGCTTCGGTCCCGGCGTCGAGGACGTTCTGCGCGCGATCGCCGCCGCGGTGCCGGGCGATCTCTATGGCGAATGGATCGCCGCGGTCGGCGCCTGGTACCGGCCGGACGCCCGCTTCGGCGAGGCGTTCTCGCGGCTCATGATCCAACTCCTGGGCGCACGCAGCCCCTTGCTGCTCGACGCCATGCATCCGGCGCTCAAGACGGCGCAGCGCCCGTGGCTGCGCCGCCTGGTGGAGCGCCGGGTTGAGATCGAAGAGGCGCTCGCCGGCCGCGAGGCCGAGGTAACGGCGCGCGGCTATGAGCTGCGGGTGCAGCCGCAGCGCAACGTGAGCCCGCTCTTCCTGCTTGCGCACGGCGAGCGGCGGCGCATCGAATGGCGGGGCGCCGACGCCTGGGCGCTGCGCGGCCGGGAGGATGCCGGCGGCAGGGTCGAAGGCAGCGTGGCCGATCTGCTGCGGATCATCGACGACAACCCGGGCGTCGTGTCGCCGGGGGTTCTCGCCCGCTCCGCGCTGCAGGACGCCGTGCTCGGCTCGTCCCTCTTCCTGGTCGGCCCCGGCGAGCTGGCCTACATGGCGCAGGCGTCGGCAGTCTATCCGGTGCTTGAGGTGGACGGGCCATGGATCGCGCTGCGCCCGCAGACCCTCGTCCTCGAAGGGCGTCAGGCGGAGAAGCTGGAAGGGCTGGGGATTACGCTTGCCGATCTGCTCGGGGACCGCAAGAAGCTGGATCACGCGCTCGCCGTCCAGGGAGGCACCGACTTCGTGGCCCCGGTCCGCCGGCGGATCGAGGCGGCTCTCGACGAGCTGCGGGCGCCGACCCTGGCGGCCGATCCGAGCCTGGAGCGCCCGTTGGAGAAGACGCGGGAGCAGATCCTCCGGGCTCTCGACCTGTTCGGCGAAAAGGCGGAGTCGGCGGCGGCGCGGCGCGACGACGTGCGCACCCGGCGGCTGGATCAGCTTCGCGAAGCGTGTCTCCCGCTCGGCCGTTTGCAGGAGCGGGTGATCGCGGCGGCGCACTTCCAGGGCAAGTATGGATCGCGTTTCGCGGAGAGCTACTGGGAGCAGATGAGCCTCGATCCGCGATTCCTCCAGGTGATCTCTCCGTAGAGATCGAGGGGAAATATGACGATGAGCAAGCTGGATGTCCTGGCGGTGGGTGCGCATCCGGACGACGTGGAGCTGGGCTGCGGCGGTACGCTGGCCCTCCTCGCCGCGCAGGGCCGGCGGGTCGGCATCGTGCATCTCACCCGCGGCGAGCGCGGCACGCGCGGCACGGCTGCCGAGCGCGAAGAGGAGGCACGCCGCGCGGCGGCGGCCCTCGGATCGGTGGAGATGACCTTCCTGGATTGCGGCGATGGCGCCTTGCGCACCGGCGAGGCGGAGGAGGACGCGCTGATCGGCGTGCTGCGTTCCTTCCGTCCCGATCTCGTGATCGGACCGACGCCGCACGACCGCCATCCCGACCACAGCCGCGCCCACACCCTGGTGGAGGCCGCCTGTTTCTATTCCGGCCTCACCAATCGCGCCGCGGACCGCGGACCGGCTTTCCGGCCGGCGGCTGTCTTCTCCTATATGCAGCACGATGAGTTCCCGGTGCGTTTCATCGTCGACGTCACCTCGGTGTGGGCGGCGAAAATGGCTTCTCTCAATGCCTACCGCAGCCAGATTTTCCAAGAAGCGAAGGACAAAAAGGACATAAAGGACGGCAAGGACGGAAAGGACAAGGAGGCGGTGACGAAGGTTTCGACTCCGCAGTTCCGTCTTGCGATCGAAGGACGGGCTCGCCATTTCGGCGAAATGATCAATGCCGAGCTCGGCGAGCCGTTCTGGAGCCGGACCCCGCTCGCGGTGCGGGATCTGTTGACGCTGTTGCCCGGAGGCGTGCGATGAGGATCGGCATCAGTTGTTATCCCACCTACGGCGGCTCGGGGATCGTGGCGACCGAGCTGGCGATGGCGCTGGCCGCCGGCGGCGACGAGGTCCATGTGATCAGCTATGCGCTGCCGTCGCGGCTTTCGCTTTTTCATCCGCGGGTCAACTATCACGAGGTGGTCACTCCGACCTATCCGTTGTTCGACAACTATCCGCCGTATTCGCTGGCGCTGTCGACCAAAATGGTCGAGGTCGCGCGCCACAACAAGCTCGACGTGCTGCACGTGCACTACGCCATTCCCAACGCCGTCTCCGCCGTCATGGCGCGCGAGATCATCGCACCGCAGCCGCTGCCCGTGGTGACCACGTTGCACGGCACCGACATCACTCTCGTGGGCACCGATCCCAACTATCTGGAGACCACCCGCTGGGGGGTCACCCAGAGCGACGCGGTGACCGCCGTCTCCGAGTCGCTGCGCCGCGCCACCATCGATCAGCTCGGCATTCAGAACCACATCGACGTGGTGCCGAACTTCATCGACCCGGCGCGCTACGAGATCGCGCAGAGCTCTCCCGGAGCGCGGCGCTGGGCGAAACCCGGCGAGCGCCTGCTGGTCCACATCTCCAACTTCCGGCCGGTGAAACGCGTGCTCGACGTGGTCGAGATCTTCCGCCGCGTGCGCGACAAGGTGCCGGCCCGCCTGCTCATGGTGGGCGACGGCCCGGAGCGCGGCAAGGTGGAGCAGCACTGCCGCGAAAACCACATGTGCGACGCCATCACCTTCATCGGCAACCTGCCGCTCGTCGAAGAAGTCCTGGTGGGCGCGGACCTCTTCCTGCTGCCGTCCTCCAGCGAGTCGTTCGGACTGTCCGCCCTGGAAGCGATGTCGTGCGAGGTGCCGGTCATCGCCAGTTGCGCCGGCGGCCTGCCCGAGGTGGTCGAAGACGGCCGCACCGGTTTCCTCCTGCCGATCGGCGACGTCGACGGCATGGCGCAGGCGGCGCTGCGGCTGCTCGGCGACGACGAGATGCGGCGCACCTTCGCCGCCGCTGCCCGCCGCAGGGCCGTCGAGCTGTTCAGCCAGGATGCCGTGGTGGCACGCTACAAGGCGATCTATGAGCGGGTGGTGGCGGTGAAATGACCCTGCCCAAGAGAAGTACGAAGATCTTCGTTGACATATACGAAGGGCTTCGTATATCCTCCCGGTCATGGCACAGGACGACTCTCTCCGGCCGCCTCCGGCTCCCCGGCCCACCGATTCCGAGCTCGCCATCCTGCGGGTGCTCTGGCGCCTCGGAGCGTCTACGGTGCGGCAGGTGCATGACGAGCTCTCGCGGCGTGAGCCCGCCGGCTACACGACGACCCTCAAGCTGCTGCAGATCATGACCGAGAAGGGGCTCGTCACGCGGAACGAGTCGCAGCGGGCGCACGTCTACCAGGCGCGCCTGGCGGCGGAGGAGACCCAGAGCCAACTGGTGCGCGACCTGCTCGACCGGGCCTTCGAGGGCTCGGCAGGCCGCCTCGTGCTGCGTGCCCTGGAATCGCGGCCCGCCTCGGCGGAAGAGTTGGCGGACATCCGAAAGCTATTGGACGATCTCGAAGGAGGACAACGATGAGCAGCGCCAAGCTGCCTCTCGACCGGCTCGTCCAGTTCCGCATCCATGAGATCAGCCCGGATTTCATCCGTGGCCTGAACGGCGCGGGCTACCACAACGTTCCGGCCGAACGGCTGGTCGAATTCCGCATCCACGGAGTCAAGCCTGAGCTGATCCAGTCGCTCAAGGAGCTTGGATTGGCGACTCCGGATCCGGGAGACCTGGTCAGGCTCCAGATCCACGGCGCCAGCCCGGACTTCATTCGCGCCATGGCCGCCGTGGGCTACCGCGGCCTCTCGGCCGAGGATCTGATCCGCTTCCGAATCCATGGCGTCTCGCCGGAATTCGTCCGCGACCTGGCCGGCGCCGGCTACCGTCGCCCCGGAAGAGCTGATCCGCTTCCGCATCCACGGCGTCGACGCGAGCTTCATCCGCGAGCAGGAGAAAAACGGCCACAAGGGACTCTCCGCCGAAGAGCTGATCCGCCTGAGCATTCACGGCCGCTCCTGAAAAGGACATCAAGGACCAAAGGGACCAAAGGGACTTAAAGGACGGCCGTTTTATTCCCGTCCTTTGGGTCCTTTGGGTCCTTTATGTCTTTTATGTCCTTTCTCTGAGGTAGCCACGAACGCCTGCCGGGGGATCGGACCCCGGCAGGCGTTTGGCCCCCCCTTGGGCCCCCTGAGATGGATTACCGGAAGCTCAGCCGCGCTCCCAGACGAAAGACGCGGGGGCTCAGGATCTCCTGCACGTAGTCGCCCTTGCTGCCGCCCAAGACGCCTTGGCGTTGCAGGACGGTGGATTCGTTCAAGGCGTTGAAGACGTCGGCGCTGACGGTCAGGCCGACCTCGGAGAGGTGGAAGTCCTTCTCGACCCGGAAGTCGAGGGTGCGGACGTCGGCGTAGCGGAAGCGGTCGACGTCGGAGGTCACCGGCACGACGATGCCGAGGCCGGGGGTGTCGGCGAGGGTGTCGCGGAAGATGCGCTGGCCGTAGCGGATGGGATAACCCTGGCGGCCTTGCAGGTTGGCGGCGAGGTTGAAGCCCCAGGGACGGTCCGGCGCGACCTGGTACATGCCGTTCAGGTTGTAGGACCACTTGCTGTTGATGAAAACGTTTCCTTTGGCTCCCGAGGACGTGCCCGAGCCCTGGAGGACCTGGCTGCCGTCCTTGACGCCGCCCGCGATGTTGTCGGTCGGATCCGGGTTTGCGCTGTCGGGGATGTTCCACGTCCAATCCTGCCAGGAAACGTTGCCGTGCATCATCCAGCGGTTGGCGAGGCGCTTGTCGAGGGTGAGCGAGAGGCCCCGGAAATCCTGCTCCCGGTTGCTGTTCTTGAGCAGGAAACCGTTGCGCGTGGTCACGCCGTCGCGCAGCTCGTAATAGTTCAAGATGTAGGGCTGGCCGTTGGGCAGGACGCCGTGGATCGGATCGGCGAGCACGTAGTCGTCGCGCCGGTTCACACGGCCGGTGCTGTTCAGGTTTTCCGGCGCGTAGGCGTCGCCGTCGAACACCAGGAGCTGAGGCTTCAGGATGTCGCTGTTCTTGCGCCAGGTGCCGTGCAGACCGACGACCAGCTCGGGCAGCAGGGCGTGCTCGACGCCGAGCAGCACTTCGTCGGTGACCGGCGCCTTGAGGTTCGGATCGACGGCATTCGATTCCAGGGCGCCATAGGTCAGCGGGTTGGTGTTGCCGCTGGGGGCTCCGAGCTCCCGGCCGAGATCGCTGGGCTCCAGCGTCGGGCCGCCGTGGTTGGAGGTTTGGAAGTACCGGTACTGCTGGGTGCCGAGCGGGTTGAGGAAGCTCGCCTGCCCGGTGCCGAGCTGATCGGCGAAACGCGAGTAGCTGGCGCGGAGCAGGGTGGTTCGCTGTGCTCCCAGCGCCCAGGTGAGGCCGAGGCGCGGCGCCACACCGTCGCCCAGGTGAAACCGGAGTCGCGGCCGGCGAAATGCGCCGCCGGCAGAAGGTCCGGAAAGACCGGATTGGCGCGCACGTTGATGTCGTTGATCGTGCCGCCTTGGCGGTCGTAGCGCAGGCCGAGGTTGGCGGTGAGATTGCCCGCGGAGACGGTGTCCTGGGCGTAGAGCTGCGAGTATTTCGCCTTGACGTCGATGACGCCGTCACGAGCGAGGAGGAGCGTGCCGTCGCTTTCGTAGCCGCCGCCCGGCGTGCGCGACAGCGAGGAGAGCTCGGCGACGCGGTAGCCGGCGCCATACTTCAGCTCATGGCTCAGATCACCGGTCTGGAAGAAGCTCGCCGCGTCGAGCCGGGCCTGCTTCTGCGGCCGGTCGGTCTGCGCCAGGAAGAAGCTGTTGTGCCAGACGCCTGAAGCGTCGAAATACGGCATCTTGTCGCCGCCCTCCGGGATGAGCTGGAAGCCGCCGTTGACGACGGAGTAGAGGCCGGTCAGATAGAAGCTCGAGCCGGCGATCTGCGTGTCCTCGAGCTTCCAGGTGGTGGGCGAGGCGCCGAAATTCGACTGATCCCAGGTGGTCTCCTGCGGGCGCGACGGGCTGGCGTTGCGGCCGAGCTTGGTCTTCTTGCTGTTCCACACGAACGCGGTGAGCGAGTTGCCCTGGGTGATCTGGCCGTTCAGCTTGACGTTGTCCGATTGGAGGGTGGTGCGGTCGCTGAAGTTGTCGATCGTCTTGAGATCGATTTCCGGCCGGGCGTAGGAGCCCCACACCCACAACCGGTCCTGCACGACGGGACCGCCCAGCTCGAAGCCCCAATCGGTGATCTGGTCGATGCGGTTGCCCTGGGAAAAAGCGGTCTGCGCGTGGCCGTTGTTCCATGGGCCGGCCTGGCCGAGCTCGCTCTGATCGAAATGCAGCGAGGCCTGAGACCCTTTGTCCGCCGAATAGTAGCGGCCGGAGCCGCGCCAGTCGTTGGTGCCGCGGCGCACCACCATGTTGAGCACCACGCCGCCGGTGGCGATCGAGGCGTCGCTGCCGCCGGTCGTCACCTGCATCTCCTCGAACGCGTCGAAATCGAAATATCCCGGCGAGGAGCCGAGGGCCGACATGTCGGTGATCACCACGCCGTCGAGCGACCAGACCGCCTGATCGCCGGCGGAGCCGGGGCCGACGTACTGCGACTGCTGACCGCTCTCGTTGCCGCCGACGTTGATGCGGTCGGTGAGCACGCCGGGAGTGGCTTGCAG
Source organism: Thermoanaerobaculia bacterium (assembly GCA_036264355.1). Classification (GTDB taxonomy): domain Bacteria; phylum Acidobacteriota; class Thermoanaerobaculia; order Multivoradales; family UBA5704; genus UBA5704. Next base: position 2,034 of record DATARD010000159.1, on the reverse strand, counting down.
GACCGACCACGGATCGCGCGGCGTCGGAATGCTGCGCAGCTCGACGGCGGACACGGTCTCGCCGGGCGTGAACTTGTGCTGGTCGAGCATCGGCGGCCTCTCGCCGACGACGGTCAGCGTGTCGACCAGGACCGGCTTCATTTCGAGCTGCACGTCGGTGGTGTGGCCCACGTTGACGATCAGATCGTTCTGCTGCACCGTGCCGAAGCTTTCCAGCCGCGCCTCGATAGTGTAGGCGCCCGGCGGCAGGCCGGGAAAGCGGAATTTTCCCAGCCCGTCGGTGCTCTGCGCCTGCGGCGCGCCGCCTCCGGTCAGGGTGACGGTCACGCCGGGCAGCGGCGTGCCGTCGATGTTGTTGATCGTTCCGTACAGGTTACCTGTCTGCAACTGCGCGAGGGCCGGAGCCCCCAGGGCGAGCAGCAGAGCGGTGATCGTCAGCGCTTTTTTCCACGCACTGATCTCTCTCATGACTGACCTCCTGAGCACCGTTCGTTTGTTCGCCCTCCTTGCGATGAGAAAAAATAAATCAATCATTCTCCCCGGACTGCGCCGGAACGCGGCCGGCTCCACCTCCTTTCGATCAACTCGAAAGGGTGTATCGCAAGCGGCGTGCCAAGGGTAAAATGAAGACGGCCGCCTTGCGCGGCGGCCGTGTCTCCGGAAAAATGAATGATTGTGACCCGGCTTGGATCGATTTGTTTGAATCGATCGCTCGGCGGCGTCAGCGAACGTCGAGCCGCAGGCTGAGGCGGTAGACGCGTTGGCCCAGGACTTCGAGCACGTAGCCGCCGTTGCTCCGGCCGAGGAGGCTCTGGCGCTGCAGGATGGTGGCGCTGTTGAGCGCGTTGAACAGATCGAAGCCGAAGGTGACGCCGGCGTTCTTGAGGCGCACCTCTTTCTCGGCGCGCAGGTTGAGGACGTGGACGTCGGGATAGCGGAGGGCGTCGACGCGGCTGGTGGTGGGAAAATCGAAGGCCTGGCCGACGCTCAGGCTGGGAATGAAGACCCGGCGGGAGTAGCGGAGCGGATAGCCCTGGCGGCCGAACAGGGAGGCGGCCAGGTTGAAGCCCCAGGGACGGTCCGGCGCGACCTGGTAGAGGCCGTTCAGGGAGTAGGACCACTTGCTGTTGATGAAGACGTTGCCAAAGGATCCGCCGATCGTCTGGTGGCCCGAGACGACGAGCGAGCCGTCCTGGAGCCCGCCGAGGAGGGCAGGGTTCGGATCGCTCGTCGCGCCCTGGGGAATCCGCCACCGCCAGTCCTGCCAGGTGACGTTGCCGCGCAGCATCCAACGGTTGGCCAGGCGTTTGTTCAGGGTGAGGAAAAGGCCCTTGTAGACCTGCTCGCGCTGGCCGTTCTCCAGCAGGGTGCCGCCGCGCGAGCTGACGCCGGGCCTGAGCTTGTAGTACTGGACGGTGTAGGGCTTGCCGTCGGGGCCGGTGGACGTGATCGATCCTCCCGGCACGTAGTCGTCCGCCCGTGCCAGGCGGCCGACGCCGGCGAGGCTCTGCGGCGAATAGGCGTCCGGATCGTCGAAGACGAGGAGCTTCTCGTCGAGGATGCGGGTGTAGTGCCGGTACGTTCCCTGGAGGCCGATCACGAAATCGGGCCGCAGGGCGTGCTCGGCGCCGAGGATCACCTCGTCGACCGCCGGCGCGCGGAGGCCCGGATCGACGGCGCGCGATTGCAGGGTGCCCAGGGTGAGCGGATTGACGCCCGGGCTCGTGCCGGCGCTCGGCCCCAGGAGGTCGTCGCGCGAGAGGATGGGGGCGCCCGGGTTGGCGGTGTAGAAGTACGAGTACTGGAGCGACTGCACCGGGTCCAGCCAGCCCGCGGTGAACGTGTCGAGTTGGTCGGCATAGCGCGAGTAGCTGGCGCGCAGCAGGGTGGTGCGTTTTTCGTCCACGGCCCAGGTCACGCCGAGGCGCGGCACGACGTCGGTCCAGTGGAAGCCGATACTGCCGCCGGGGTCGGAGACAGCCGGCAGGAAGTCGGGGAATGCCTCGTTGGCCGGCACGTTGGCGGGCAGGTTCC